>NZ_JASMRM010000001.1:0-116520 GCF_041431305.1 Cloacibacterium sp. Arc13 | reverse complement strand
GGGTTCTTAGCTCAGTTGGTTCAGAGCATCTGGTTTACACCCAGAGGGTCGGGGGTTCGAATCCCTCAGGACCCACAGAAGTAGAAATCTCACAGAAATGTGAGATTTTTTTTGTTTAAAATATTTCTCAAAAGTTAAAAATCTATAAAAATTTCGTAATTGTTTTTAATTTGTTATTTTTGTATTAACAAAACACAAATGAAAACTATCCTTTTAACTGTATTCCTCTTAGCAGGAAGTATGCTCTTTGGTCAACAAAACGAAGAGTTTAGACTTATCAAGCAACATTTTGATCGTCAAGAAAATCTATTGAAAATTGAGTTTGCCAAGAAGTATAATGATGCTTTTACGGCTCAAGAAAAAGAAACCGTCAAAAAAGATTTTACAGAATTTATGCTCAAATTAGACAGTATAAGAAATACTGCGTATCTTGGTGCATTAATAAGAGTGAAAAATGTAGAAGAACTTGAATATTTAAAAGGTCAATCTTCTTCTAATGCTAAAGCTTGTCACACAGAAATAGACGAAGCGCCAGAATTCCCCAACGGAATAGATGCTTTGAGAGAAAAGGTAGCTTCTTTATTTTATTCAAAAGGAATTGAATATTGTAAAAATGAACTCAATACCACCGTGAGTTTTGTGGTAGATGAAAATGGTTCAATTACAGATATCAAAGCAGAAGGTGAAAACATAAGTTTTAATAAACAAGCAGAAATTGCCATGTATCTTATTTCAGAAAAATTTACTAAGCCTGCTCTTCAAAAAGGAAATGCTGTAAAATATGCTTTCAGAATGCCTTTGAGTATTAAATTCGAATAATTTTTATGCTAAAAATCTTTTTCTTTCTTCTTTTTTCTTGTGGGATAAATGCTCAACAATTAGAATCTTTAAAAATTCTAAAAATAAAGCATGACAGCATAGAAACTCAACTAAAACTAAAGTACCAGGAAGAAATTAAAGGAAAATCTGAGTCTGAAATCAGCGAAATTTATTACCAAAATCTACTTAGCAGAAGCAAAAATAACAGAGAACGTTTAGACCATTATTTTTCTGCCGTTCAAACGTTTTTAGAAACTCAAAAATTGATTGGCCCAAGTCAAGAAGCAGCCCAACAAGAAATTCCTGATAAAACAGCGAATTATTCTCAAGGTTTTCCCGCTCTATATAAAGAAGTGCATGATTTTATCAAAAATCGATATCAAGATAGATTAGATGATTATTTTACCAAATCTGCTAAAATCCATTTCATTGTTCAAAATGACCATTCACTTTACATAGAAAAAGTTGAAGGTACGGAGAAAGAATTTAACGATTTAGCTTTGCTGGCATTTTTAATGACCACTGGAAAATGGGAAAGTGCTTTTCAGAGAGGTAGTAATGTAAAATCCAAATTTGTCTTGCCTGTAAAATTTGTAGTAGAAGAGTAATGTTTACACCAGAATATTTCATGAAACAGGCTTTGCAAGAAGCCAAAATTGCCATAGAAAAAGACGAAGTTCCTATTGGTTGCGTCATTGTTTTCAAAGATAGAATCATTGCGAGAGGTCATAATCTTACAGAACAATTAAATGACGTGACTGCGCATGCAGAAATGCAGGCAATTACTTCTGCTGCTAATTTTTTGGGTGGAAAATATTTAAAAGATTGTACCCTATATGTTACGCTAGAACCTTGCATAATGTGTGCGGGAGCTCTAACTTGGTCACAAATTTCTAAAGTAGTCATTGGTGCGAGAGATGAAAAACGAGGTTTCATCAATCAAAACGTGAAACTTCATCCTAAAACAGAAATTGTTTCGGGAATTTTAGAAAATGAATGCTCAGAAATCGTGAAAAATTTCTTTAAAAATAAAAGATAATTTTTGGGCAGCTTTTCCGCCTTCCGTTCCCGCTTTTTTACTTCACTGCGTTTCGTAAAAAGAGCTTCACTCAAGTCGGGCTGCGAGATTTCGTCTAAAAAATACAGTTTTCCTCAAAAGAAAATTCTACAGATTTTTGAAATTATTTGTCTTTCCCTAAGAAATAAAGACCTTTTAAAGTGTGTAATTTATCGGCGATGTCTATTTTATTGGTCAAAGGTTGATAAACATGAGAAACGCCACCTGTTGCAATCACGAAACATTTATCGTTTACTTCTTCGTTTATACGGTCGATAAAACCTTCTACCATTCCTAGGAATCCATAAACCATCCCCGAAGTCATACAAGAAACGGTGTCATGTCCTAAAACAGATTTTGGTTTAGTGAGCTCTATTTCAGGAAGTTGTGCGGTTTGTTTCACCAAAGAATTAAGAGAAGTGATAATTCCTGGAGCGATGATTACGCCCAAAACTTCTCCATCTTCGGCTACACAACTTGCAGTAAGCGCAGTTCCGAAATCTAAAATAATTTTCTTTTTGTTGGGATAGAGAAAATGAGCCGCCACTAAATTGGCAAAAATATCAGTTCCCATTTGATTAGACTTGTGATGAATAGGAGAGTGCGTTTTTCTATCTACCACTATGGCTTCTATTCCGTGAATTTTATACAAAGCACTGCTGATAATGTGTGTAAGCTGAGGTACCACAGAACCAATAATGATTTTATCTACTTTTTCTATATCTACATTGTACGTTTGATACAGCATAGAAAATTGGGCGAAAAGTTCGTCTCGGGTTCCGTAAGGTTTGGTGTTAATAATCCAAGAAACATCACATTTACCATCAATAAAATGGCCAAATCTAATATTGGTGTTGCCAATGTTTATTACAATGCTCGTCATTGATTTTTAAAAGAAAAATTAGAGCCGAAAGTTAAGCATTTTCTGCATAAAAAAAGTTGAGAAATTTCTCAACTTTTATTTCACTTCTAAAAAATTATTTTCGGGGTTTACATCTGCCAATCTTTGAGAGAAATCTATTCCTAAAATTTGTAAATCAGATTTTTTGTAAGGAATGGTCAAAGTGTATTCTTTGGTAGTCCAGTTCCAATAGTTTAAGGTTTGGAAATCTCCAAAATAATCTTTGGTTTTAGGAGTTCTCATCATATTCAGCGGAATGTGATAGTTCACCGTTTTTTTGTCTTTGGTAAAAATGCTAAAATCAATTGGCATAGGAACTTCACCGTTGTTTACTAGGGTAATTGTAGTAGAATCATCATTGTATTTTACATCTTTTATCGCGTAATCTATGGTTTTGGTCGTGTTAATCCAATAATGATGGAACCATTTTAAATCCATGCCAGAAATTTGTTGAGCAATGTGGAGAAAATCTCGATCTGTAGGATGTTTAAGGTTCCAGTCTTGGTAATATTTTTTCAAAATTTTAGATAAATTTTCTTCGCCCACAATGTATCCTAATTCTACTAAGAACAATTCGCCTTTAGTGTAAGAAGCTACGGTATAAGCTGTTCCGTTATCGTGATGGTCTGCTAACCAAACTGCTGGTTCTTCTTTGCCAGATTTTACAAATCTTACATAGGACTGAATTGCATTGTAAAAAGGATTTGGCATATCATCTTTAGGGAAAAGTGCATTCATCACGAAATCTTCTGCATAACTGGTAAAACCTTCATCTAACCAAGGTTTTGTGCTTTCATTGGTGGCAAGCATTTGCTGATACCAAGAGTGCGCTCCTTCGTGAATCATTAATCCTAATAAATTTTCTAAACTTCTTGCTTCGCCTAGAATCATGGTACACATTCCGTATTCCATTCCGCCATCTCCGCCTTGTATAAAGCTATAAGTAGGGTAAACGTATCTGCCAAAAGTGGCATTCATTAATTGGAAAAATTTGGTAATGTAAGGTTGTGCTTCGCTCCAGAATTGTGTTTTTTCAGATTTTTGGTAGACAAAATTCACTTTTGGTCCATCTGGAACGATGAAGGTTTCTACAGAATAGTCTTTATCTGCAGCCCAAGCAAAATCTAAAATATTTTTTGCGGTAAAACGCCAAGTTGCCTTGTCGTTTTTATCTGTTTTTATCGTAGGATTTTCGGTGTAGCCTTTTACTTCTGTAGGATTTTCCAAAACGCCACCTGCGCCAATTACGTAATTTTTATCAATCTTTATGGTTACATCAAAATTAGAAAAAGGAGCGTGAAATTCTCTGCCTACATAATCAAAAGTTGCCCAACCATCATAATCATATTCTGCTAGTTTTGGGAACCATTGCGTCATGGTCATATCTACGCCTTCTCTGTTATTTCTGCCACTTCTACGGATTTGTTTAGGAACTACAGAATCCCAATCCATCGTAAAAGTGGTGGTAGAGTTTGGTTTTATTTTTTCGTTGAGGTAAACCTTCATAATGGTTTCTTGAACTTCAAATTTTAGAAGTTTTCCGTTTTGTTTAATCCAGTTTACGGTTTGTGAACCTTCTTCGTTTTTAGGAATAGAAGCTAATTTAGAATTTCCGAATTCAGTTAATCTACCATCTGCATTTTTTCCTTGGTTTTGCACTCTTTGATCCATCAAAGAATTGGGTTTAAAAGCATTCCAATACAAGTGAAAGTACACTACTGAAAGTTCATCAGGAGAATTATTGGTATATTTTATTTCTTGGTTACCGTGATAAGAAAAATTAGCAGCATCTACATCGATTTCCATTTTGTAAGAAGCTTCTTGTTGATAGTAAGCTTGTTGTTGTGCTGTAATTAATCCTACGATTAAAGAAAATATAGCAACGAGTCTATTCTTCATATCATAAATTTTTTCAAATATAAATCAAATTTTAGACTGCTATATTAAATAAAAATCCTTCCAAAAGCAAAGTTTGGAAGGATTTTATTAAAAGTTTATGATTTTTACTTCTTTGTCTTGTTTTTAGCAGAAGATTGTAAAATCTTTTCTAAAATTCTTAACGTGATTAAATAAGTAGGTTTTACACCCGTTAATCCTAATCCGCCAGAAGAAAGTGTAGAACCTGTTTCTAATGGGTTATCAGAAGCGTAATACGCATACATTACAAATAAATCTTCTGAAATGTGTTTTCTGATTTTAGAAGCTACTTGAATCGCTTTTTGATAATGTGCTCCTTCCATTTCTAGACCGATTGATTTCCAAGAAGTAGTCATGAAATAGGTTAAAATATCTTTATTCTGAAGAGAAGTTCCTAGAACAGTAATCATGCTTCCTTCGAAAGCTCTTAATTCTTCATCTTGGAAATCTTCTAATTTCAAAGCGTTTTCAAATGGATAATTATCTGCAGTTCCTTCGAAAATGTGAGAAGTAGGAATCATAATATCTCCTTTTTCACCGGTAAGAATTCCAGCTTTACCCATGATAGAAACAGATTTTACATTCATGGTGTACACATTTCCTTCGTATTCGAATGGTCTTAACAACTCATCCATCACTTCATAAGCTTGTTCACCAAAAGCATAATCAAAGACCATTAAAACATCATCTCCTTTGTAACCAGAATTAGCAAATGGAGAGTTTTTAAGGTCTACTTTTGATAAATCAATCAACTGTACATCTATGTTACTACCAGAATTATCATCTATGTAAATCATTTCTTTAGAAATAGCATATTCCAGAACTTTGTCTCTAAGTTCCTTTTTGTTAGAAATTTCTTCGTAAAGTGAATAATCTACATCTTTAGTATTCTTTTTCTTCAATGCGTCATTGGCAAAAAGCATGTTTTTCACCGAATGCATATTGGCGGAAATAATATGTAAAGGTCTGTTTAATAAATTGTTATCTCCTAGAACTTGTTTTACGTGATTTGCCCATTTTTCACCGAAATAGTGGTGACCAACTCTTTCTTTTAGAATAGCACTGAAATGAATTTCTCTTTCTCTCACTTGTTTCAAGTCGTCAAAACTTACTTTTCCTAAGTGATAAATGATTTTGAATAATCTATCAGGATTGTTGTCTTCGCCGAAATTATTATAAGCATTAAGCGTTTCTTCGAAAGTTCTTCCCAAAAGTGAAGAAAGATGAATAAGGGCTACTTCTTTTTCTTTTCTACTGAATTTTTTCTCACCTTTTGCAACTTGTTCTATAATTTTCCAAGAACGTTTTGGTTCTCCGTCTTCATCAATTAAGAAAGCAATATTTCTTATTTTGTCTGCTTCTATATATAAGAAAGTAAGGTGAGTTAGAATATCATAAATTTCTGAACGACCGAGTAGAACTTCTATGTTCATTTGGTGTTCATCTATTCTATAGCAGTTTCTTCTACGTTTTTTAGGAACTATAGGTTCAAAACTTCCTTTGTCAAAGCCTTCGTCTGAAGTAAGGTGAATAAATGCGCATTCTTCTATGCCTTCTGGTAATCTGTCTAATACATATAATAAACCATCTAATTCTACTTTATTAGGAACATTCATGGTTCCGTAGATTTCTGGATTGATGATTTTTAGAAGGCTTCTAATGCTATCACCCGAAACTCCTGAAGGTTTAAAAAATCCTCTGTAAAACAAATGTCTCATAGAGACATAAATTCTTTCGATTGCTTCTGTTGTTTCTCTTGCTCTAGAATTTGCCATATATATTTTGTTTTTAAAAAAGTCTACAAAGATACAACTTTTATTTTTAATTAAAGACATGAACGCTTATTTGCGTTGATTTTGAGTGATTTAAGTTTTTTTTTGGACAAAGAGATTTTGTTTCTCTAAGGTATGAATAAAAGGATAAGCTAAGATTAATTTTACATTAAAATAGATTTAAGTTATCGGTTTTATTGATTTGCTATTCAAAAATCTATGTAAAATTTACAAATACCCTTAAAATTTTAGGGGTGTTTTAAAAAAGTTTCGATTTTTTACTTAAATTTGCTGAAAATTTTAACACCTATATGTCAACATTAAGATTTAAAGCGTTAGAAACGCTTCCTTTTAAAAACTTTAGAAAAGATAATCATGTAGAAGTTCCTGCAAAATTATCAGAATTGTATTGCGAAAATGTTTTCTCTGAAGAAACCATGAGAGAATATTTAACCAAAGAAGCATTTCAGTCTATCTTAGATGCTATAAGAAAAGGAACAAAAATCCAAAGACATATTGCAGATCAGGTTGCTGTAGCAATGAAAGATTGGGCTTTGTCTAAAGGAGTGACTCACTACACTCACTGGTTTCAGCCATTAACAGGAGCTACTGCAGAAAAGCACGATTCATTTTTTACTCCAATTGAAGGTGGAAGAGCTATCGAAAGATTTAACGGTGGAATGCTCATTCAGCAAGAACCAGACGCTTCTTCTTTCCCGAATGGTGGAATTAGAAATACTTTCGAAGCGAGAGGTTATACAGCTTGGGATCCTACTTCTCCAGCTTTTATTATGGGAACTACACTTTGTATTCCTTCTATTTTTATTTCTTATACTGGTGAAACATTAGATTACAAAGCACCATTATTAAGAGCTTTACATGCTGTAGACGAAGCCGCAACAGAAGTAATGCAATATTTTGACAAAAATGTAACGAAAGTGGTTCCTACTCTAGGTTGGGAACAAGAATACTTTTTAGTTGATTCTGCATTATATCAATCAAGACCAGACTTAGTATTAACTGGTAAAACGTTATTAGGACATTCTCCTGCAAAAGGTCAACAGTTAGATGATCATTATTTCGGTTCTATTCCTACTAGAGTGATGAATTTTATGAAGGAACTAGAAATAGAATGTATGAAATTGGGAATTCCTGTTACAACTAGACATAATGAAGTTGCTCCAAACCAGTTTGAGTTGGCTCCAATGTTTGAAGAAGCAAACGTAGCAGTAGACCACAATTCATTATTAATGGATGTAATGGCAAGAGTAGCTCACAAACATCATTTCCATATTTTATTACATGAAAAACCATTTGCTGGAGTAAACGGAAGTGGAAAACACAATAACTGGTCACTTTCTACAGATACTGGCGAAAATTTACTAAGCCCAGGGAAAAATCCTAAGAAAAACTTACAGTTTTTGACTTTCTTCGTGAATACGATTAAAGCAGTTCATGAATATGCAGACTTATTGAGAGCAAGTATTGCTTCTGCAAGTAATGACCACAGATTAGGAGCAAACGAAGCGCCGCCTGCAATTATTTCTGTTTTCATCGGTTCTCAATTATATAGTGTACTTTCTGAATTAGAAAAAGTGACTAATGGTAAACTTTCTCCAGAAGAAAAGACAGAATTAAAACTAAATGTAGTAGGTAAAATTCCAGAAATTTTATTAGACAATACAGATAGAAACAGAACTTCGCCTTTCGCATTTACAGGAAATAAATTTGAGATTAGAGCAGTAGGTTCTTCTGCAAACTGTGCAGAATCTATGACGGTAATGAATACCATCGCTGCAAAACAATTAAAAGAATTCAAAAAAGAAGTAGATGCTTTAATTGAAAAAGGTCTTAAAAAAGATGAAGCTATTTTCAATGTGTTAAGAGAATACATCAAACAATCGAAAAACATCATGTTCGAAGGTGATGGATATTCTGATGACTGGGCAAAAGAAGCACAGAAAAGAGGTTTATCTAACCTTAAAACTACTCCAGAAGCTTTAGAAAGAGAAATGGACAAAAAATTCGTGAAACTTTACGAAGAAATGGGCGTTTTCTCTCATGTAGAAGTAGAAGCTAGAAACGAAATTAAGTTAGAAAAATATTCTACAGTAATTGATATTGAAGCTAGAGTTTTGGCAGATATCGCAAGAAATCACATCATTCCAGCTGCATTAAACTATCAGAACAGATTAATAGACAATGTAAAAGGATTAAAAGAAATTTTCGGAGATAAAGAATTCAAGGCTTTGGCAAAAGAACAAATGAGTTTAATTACTCAGATTTCTGAAAACGTTTCTATTATTAAGTTAGGAGTAGAAGAGTTGTTAAAAGCGAAAGATAAGGCGAAATCTACTACCAACTCGCAGAAACAGGCAGAAGCCTATTGTAACGAAGTGAAGCCATTGTTTGATAAAATTAGGGAAGCATCAGACGCATTAGAAATGATGGTAGATGATGAGCTTTGGCCACTCACAAAATACAGAGAATTATTATTCACTAGATAATCACACTTCCCTCTCCTTTTCGAGAGGGATTTTTTTTTTAAAAATTAATATGAAAATAGATATCCTAAAAACTGAATCACATCACAAAGATTTCCAAAAATTAGTCTACGAATTAGATCTTTATCTTGCAGAAATAGACGGAGAAGACCATTCTTTTTATGCTCAATATAATAAGCTAGATGCTATAAAAAACTGTATTATTATTTATATAGACAAAGAACCCATTGCTTGTGGTGCTTATAAAAAATATGATGACCAAACCATCGAAGTTAAAAGAATGTTTACCAAAGAACACTATAGAGGAAAAGGATATGCTAAAATGGTTCTATCTCTTCTTGAAAAATGGGCAAAAGAAGAAGGTTACAATTTTTCTGTTTTAGAAACTGGAGTTAAGCAAGTTTCGGCGGTTCATCTTTATGAAAAGTCCGGCTATTCACGTATTCCTAATTATGAACCTTATGAAAATGTAGAAAATAGCATTTGTTTTCTAAAACAGTTAGTGTATTGATTTTAAGAAATTTACATAGTAAATTTAATAATAAAGAATTTCCTTTGTTAAAGTTTACATCATTATAGACTAGCGTTATATAATTTATAGATTTTGACAATATTTTGTTAAAAAGTCTTAAAAAAAAATTCCGCAGGATTTCCAAAATAGGAGCCTCGCGGAAATTTTTTTTTAACATATGAAAGACAAATGTTAAAAAATGTTAAATTTTTTGATTAGCTGACAATTATCAAGTCCTAAAAAACTTGTATGATATACTTTTGTCTTGTCTAAAAAAGAAATCTACACAGATAATCAAATAAATATGAAGAAAAGAGTTTTGCTAAGTTTGGTTGCAATTATTTCCATCTTCTCGTTGCAATCTTGTGTAACAAACTACGTTGTTTCTACACCTACAAAATACAAATCTAGTACCAAACTAGATAAAATAAATACTAGAAATCTAAATTCTGCGAGCAAAAGTTCTTATGATAGCTATAATGCAACTTTTGAAATGGCAAAAAAATCAGAAATGGCTGCTTTGATTACAGGAGCGATTTCTCATGCTAAAACGATTGATGATATTCTAAGTGAAGCGAATACTTATTTAGGAACTCCTTACAGATTTGGTGGTTCTACCAGAAGTGGAATAGATTGTTCAGCATTCGTTTTAAATGTTTATGAAGAAACTACAGGTTTAGAATTGCCAAGAGTTGCCGCAGAACAAGCTGAGCTAGGAGAAAGAGTAGAGAGACAGCAATTGCAAAAAGGAGATTTGGTTTTCTTTGCGCACAACAGGAGAATCTCTCACGTAGGAATAGTACAAGAAGTTACACCAGAAGGAGAAATTAAATTTATTCACGCTGCTACTTCCAGAGGCGTAATGATTTCTTCACTTAACGATTCTTATTGGGGTCCAAAATTTAGATTTGCTAAAAGAATTTTAAAAGAAGATCAAAATATTGCTACAGCAGAAGCAACGAATTAATATAGATTAATTAAATTAAATAGTGATAAAAAACCTCCGCAACTTGTTGCGGAGGTTTTTATTTATACGAGTGAATTCTTATCTGCGTAATTTAATTTAAAGAAAATAGCGGTCATAATAGAGAAAGCTAAAAGAGAACTCCCTCCATAACTGAAATAAGGCAGTGGAATTCCCACTGTAGGAAATAGTCCCATTACCATTCCTAAATTGATGGAAAAGTGCATGAGTAATATTCCAGCAAAACAATAACCGAAAACTCGGTTAAAAGTATTTTTTTGAGTTTCGGCTAAGTAAAATATTCTGCCAATATAAATAGCATAAAATAACACTAAAAGAAAACTTCCGAAGAAACCCCATTCTTCTCCCACTGTACAGAAAATATAGTCTGTTTCTTGTTCAGGAACGAATTTTCCTTGAGTTACCGAACCTTGTTTATAACCTTTTCCCCAAAATCCGCCAGAACCAATTGCCGTTTTAGAATACAATAAGTTATAACCAGAAGTATCTCGGAAAGCTTTTTCACCTTTGTAGAGAACTTCTATTCTTTCTCGCTGATGCTTTGGTAGTTTTTCCATGATTTTTGGAGTTCCAAAACTTATGCCGGCTAAAATTCCTAAGCTTCCGACAATGGTGACTATAGTAGGAACGCTCCAATGAATTTTTTGATAATTAAAGAGTATAAAAATGAGGACTAAACCTACTAAAACTCCAGTAATGTATAAAGGATTAAACGCAATCGACAAAAGAAAAACAGCTGCTAAAACAAATCCTACTATAAATAGCCAACCATTTAATCCTTCTCTGTATAAAGCAATCGCAAATGCGGTAAATACTAATAATGAACCTACATCTGGAATGGATAAAACAACTAAAGCTGGCACTCCAATAATCGCTAAAACCGTCAACTGTGATTTTCTCATTTTCAGATTAAAATCTGGTCCAGAAACGTAATTGGCGAGCATAAGTGCTGTTCCTATTTTTGCAAATTCTACAGGTTGCATGGTAAAACCGCCAAACTTGTACCAGTTTTTTTGACCTAAAATTTCAGTTCCAAAAACATGTAAACCTGCTAATGAAAGGACGCCCAATATGAAAAAAATTCCCGCAAAGTTTTCGAAAAACTTTGTTCTCATGGTGAAAATTACAAGTCCTACCACGAGTGAAATTCCAAAAAATATAAATTGTTTGGTTCCTAATCCTTCATCTACACTATAAATATTTGCTATTGCAAAAAGTGAAATAGCTAAGTATAGAAAAATGCCAAGTTTATCAATTCCTTCTGCCCATTTCATCTTTTACGTTTTATTATTTTTAGTGGTGTCTTTTAATTTTTTTGGATTTTGTGCTGCCTTTTTTTCATTGAGTAATCTTAGGCTGTCTTCTAGTTTTTTCAATTGAATAGGGTCTGGTTTAGGCGCGGTATACCAACCTTTTTTGGTAAGATGATTGATGTACATTCGCTTGTACTCTCCCATGAAACTAGATTTTATCATTCTATCATAAAGATGAGTTCTCTTAATATCTCCCAACAAATATTTTTCGGCGATGATGGTAGAAGCTGGACCTGCCCAAGTTGCACCAAAACCAGCGTGTTCTATTACCGCAACCACTACGATTTTGGGTTTATCAGCAGGTGCTGCCATTACAAAAATAGAGTTATCTCTTCCTCCTGGAACCTGAGCTGTTCCTGTTTTTCCGAGTTGTGTGAATTCTTTAGAAGCAAGTCCTCTAGCTGTTCCGCCAATGAAAACGTCTTTCATTCCTTTTAGAACCACATCAAAATATCTAGGTTCTACTTTGGTTACATGTTTTTTCTTAAATCTTTCGTCTGGATTAGGTTTTCCGTCAATGGATCTTACAATATGTGGCGTAAAATACCAACCTTTATTAACAATAGCTGCAGTAAAATTTGCCATTTGAAGCGGAGTAAGTAGAACGTCTCCTTGTCCCATTCCATTAAAAATAGCAGATTCATACGGATGCCATTTTTCCCCTAATCTTTTGGTGTAAAATTCTCCAGAAGGAATTTTTCCTTTTGCACCAACTGCTAAATCGTTATTCATGAATTCTCCTAAACCGAAGCTATTCATGATTTCTTTCCATTCATCTATGGCTCTATTTCTTCCTTTTGGGCCGTATTTTTCTGTGATTTTATAAAAAACACTAGAAAAATAATTGTTGCAAGATTTTTCTATGGCTTTTTCCATTCCGATAGGCCAAAAAGTTCCACAGTGACAACCGATGGTGTGTCTTCCCATTCTATAACCATGTCTACAAGTAAATTTGGTAGAATCACTGATGACTTTCATCTGATAGCCAGCTAGTGCAGTCAATAGTTTAAAAGGCGAACCTGGAGGATAAGCTGCCTGAACTGAACGGTCATAAGTAGGTTTGTTGTCATAGATGGTGTCGTTTGCCAATCTATAAATATTTCTTTTTTTGTTAGGTCCTGTAAAAAGATTTGGGTCTATGTCTGGACCAGTTGCGAGCGCTAAAATTTCTCCATTATTTGGGTCAAGTGCTACAATTGCGCCATGCTTATTCACGAGCATTTCTTCGGCGATTCTTTGCAAATCATAGTCTATGGTAAGCGTTAAATCTTTACCAGAAACCACTTCTTTATCTAACTCACCGTTTTTATAAGGGCCTACATTTCTAAGTTTAATGTCTTTCTGAATGTAGCGCATTCCTTTTTCACCACGCAATTGTTTTTCGTAGGCACGCTCTATTCCTGTAATCCCAGCAATATCTCCAGGCAAATAATAAAGAGAATCTTTTTTGATGTAATTTTCGTTGACCTGATTGGTGTAACCAAGTAAATTCCCTGAAGTAGAAACTTCATATTTACGTTGAGGTCTTTCTACAATGTTAAAAGCTGGATATTTGAAGATAATTTCTTGAATTCTAGCGATTTCTTCTCTACTCATATCACTTTTGAAAGTCATAGGAGTGAGTTTAGAGTAATATTTTTCTTTTTTAATAGACTCTATTTTTTTGATGAAATCTTTTTTGCTGATTTTTAATAAATTACAAAAACCCAAAGTATCAAAATCTGGCGTCATTTGACTTTGGGTAAAAGAAATTTCATAAGAAGGCTGGTTACCTACTAAAATTTTTCCGTTTCGGTCAAAGATAATTCCACGTTGAGGAATGACATAGTCTATTTTGATAGAAGTATTGGCTGCATTGAGCGCATATCTATCTGTAAGCAACTGTAAATAGACCAATCTTGCCACAAAAATTGCGGCAATGATAAAGAGAAATAAGGTAATTTTATAATAGGCTGTTTTCAAACTTTTTCTTTGATTTTAAATGCTAACGAATAGAGGAGTACAAATATTATAGAAATAACACTGGTTACTAAAATATTAAGTATTACTTCAAAAAACCTGTCGAATTTAAAAAATTCTATACTCTGAACTAATAGTTGATGCACAAAAATACTTGAAAAAATATAAAATAGAAACTGCGACCACTGAAGATTATGGAAAGAAAATACATCCGAAGAGACTTCTGTGGAAGTTTTGAAAATAATGGTTCTAAAATAGGCGATAAGTGTAGTGGCAAATGCATTGATACCCCAAGTTCCTAAAAATGCATCTATAGATAATCCTAAAATAAAACTCGCCGATAGGAAAATATAGAGATTTCTATAAAAAGGATAAAACAAAACAAAAATAATGTAGATGACAGGAGTATATTTACCAGCAATATCTATTCTGTTAAATAAAAATATTTGCAATGTGACTAACATTGCGATTAATAAAACATCTGTAAATAAATTTCTACTGATCATTGTTTATCGTGGCATCAAGAGTATCTTGAATTTGTTTTACTTCTAATTTTTTTAAATTTCTTACAACATAAACTTTGTTAAGTTGTCCCATTTTTTGGCTTAATTCTACAGAAATATCCCAATATCCTGTTTTAGAATCTACTTCGTAACCTGCAACTCTACCAATCATAATTCCTTGTGGGAAAATTGCAGATTTGCCATCTGTAACTACCGTGTCGCCAACTTTTATTGGCACATATTTAGGAATGTCTGATAAATGCATGGTTCTAGAATTTTCGCCTCTCCAAGTAAGCGTCCCGAAAAATCCAGAATCTTTGAGCGAAGCATTAATTCTAATTTTGTTCATACTGAGTACAGATTGTACTAATGCATAATTATTAGTGGTATTGATCACAATTCCTGCAATTCCTTGAGGTGCAATTACACCCATTTTAGGAAAAACGCCATGTCTTTTTCCTCTGTTAATGGTAAAATAATTGTCTTTTCTAATGATAGAATTATTTACTATTTCACCATCTACGAAAGTGTAAATCTGTCCACCACCAATCGTGTCGGTAACTCTTACAAAACTAGGATTTTTAATTTTTTCTTTACCGTATAATTCCTGCATAAGCGTTTTATTCTGAGCAACTAATTCTTCATTAATTTGCTTCAGTTTTAAGTAGCTGGTTCCTTCGTCTATGTAACCAGAAACCCAAGCATTAAACGCGGTAGTTTGTGCTGCAATAAAAGACTGTTGCATTGAGTTTCTACTGAAAATCAATGTTACGGCAATTATTTGTAAAAAAAGAAAGAACAGAAATAATCCGTTCTTGCTAAATAATCTTATCAAAAACCCCATTCTATAACTAGGTTTTTACTTATTTTATAAGGAAGTTAAATTTATCCATGTTTTTAAGAGCTATACCTGTTCCACGAACAACTGCTCTTAATGGATCTTCTGCTACGAAAACTGGTAATCCTGTTTTCTTGTGAAGTCTGTCTGCTAAACCTCTTAATAAAGCACCACCACCAGCTAAATAAATACCTGTTTTGTAAATATCTGCTGCTAATTCTGGCGGAGTAAGAGAAAGCGTTTCCATTACTGCATCTTCTATTCTGATGATAGATTTATCCAGAGCTCTTGCGATTTCTTTATAACCTACCATAATTTCTTTTGGTTTACCAGTAATTAAATCTCTACCTTGTACTGGAATATCTTCTACTTCTACGTCTAAATCTTCTACTGCAGAACCTACTTCTATTTTCACTCTTTCTGCTGTTCTTTCTCCGATGTATAAGTTGTGATGCGTTCTTAGGTAATAAGCAATATCATTCGTGAAAACATCACCTGCAATTTTCACAGATTTATCACAAACAATACCACCAAGAGCCACTACTGCAATTTCTGTAGTACCACCACCTATATCGATAATCATGTTACCTTCAGGTTTTTGTACATCAATTCCTACACCTATTGCTGCAGCCATTGGTTCATAAATTAATCTTACTTCTTTAGCATTAACTTTTTGAGCAGAATCTCTTACCGCTCTTTTTTCTACTTCTGTAATACCAGAAGGAATACAAATTACAATTCTAAGAGAAGGCTGAATTAATTTTCCTTTGATACCAGGAATTTGTTTAATAAATTCCTTAATCATGTGTTCTGATGCAGCAAAATCTGCAATGACACCATCTTTTAGCGGACGAATCGTTTTAATATCTTCGTGCGTTTTTCCTTGCATGTGTTTCGCTTGTTCTCCTACAGCAATTGCCTTTCCAGTTGAACGCTCGATAGCAACGATTGACGGCTGGTCAATCACGATTTTATTATTATGTATGATAAGTGTGTTCGCTGTTCCTAAGTCTATTGCAATTTCTTGCGTGAACATATCAAATAACCCCATTTTCTTCTATAAATTTTTAAGTGACAAAGATATAAATTTCAGAGCATTTAAAAATAATGAAAAACAAAAAATATCGTTAAAATTTTATTAATTTTTAAATGCTTGTTGTAACTTTAAACTCGAAACTTTAAAAATTATTTTTCTCTTTTGAGAATTTAATGAATTTCAATTCTTAAAATAATTTAACACTCAGATTTTCAAATGATTAAAAGAATTAGCCCAGAAGAAACCTATCTTCTTAGACGAGAAATCCTAAGAAAAAATCTTCCTCAAGAATCTCATGAGTTCAGTGGTGATTTTGATGACCAAACTTTTCATCTAGGTTATTTCGTGGAAGATAGAATTGTGGGAATTATCACGGTCTTGCAAAATGGAGAAATTGCTCAAATTAGAGGAATGGCAGTTTCAGAAGATTATCAAGGAAAAGGAATAGGAAAAAAATTGGTAGAAAAAGTTGAAGAAATTTTGAGAGAAGCTCAAATTCAAAAAATTTGGATGAATGCCAGAGAAACAGCTACAGAATTTTACCAAAAATTAGGGTATGAAATTGAAGGTGAATTGTTTAAAGTAAAACCCATCGGATTTCATTATGTAATGACCAAATATTTCAATTCATAACATCTATTAAAATATGATGAAAATTAGAAATTTTATATCATAATAATGATTAAATTTGCAGACTTGAAATGAATTCTCTTGCGAAGACATATAATACACAGAACTTCACTGTTTTAAGCATTAGTTTTGAAAAAGCCAATGCCGAAATCAGAGGGAAATTTGCGTTTTTTGATGAACACGTAAAACAGTTCGTAAAAGAAATTCATGAAAAGAAACTAGGTGATGCGTTTGTAGTTTCTACTTGTAACAGAACCGAAATCTACACTACTTCTCATAATTATATTGCGATTGCAGAGATGTATTGCAAGAGTGTAGAAGTAAGTTTGATGGATTTCATGCAGTTTGTGAATGTGATGAAAAACGAAGAAGCGCTTTATCATCTCTTCAGGGTTTCTGCAGGTTTAGAAAGTCAGATTTTAGGAGACTTCGAAATTATTGGTCAGATAAAAAATGCTTACCATCGATTCAAAAAACATAAAAGTTTCAGCAATCCTTACTTAGAAAGAGCCATCAACTCGGCGATTCAGATTTCTAAAAGAATTAAAAACGAAACCGCACTTTCAAACGGAGCAGCTTCTGTTTCTTATGCAGCGGTACATTATATCTTAAAAACTCAAAAGCAAATTTCAGAGAAGAATATTCTTCTTTTGGGAACTGGCGAAATCGGTCAAAATACTGTAGAAAATTTGGTGAAACATGTGTATCAGCCAAAAGTAAAAATCGCCAACCGTTCTTATGAAAAAGCTGAGAAAATTGCAGAAAAGTATAACATTCCACAAATTGCTTTTGAAAATTTCGAAGAAGAACTGAAATCTACAGATATTCTTATTGTTGCAACTGGCGCTTCACATCCGATTATTCACCAGAAACATTTTCCAAATGGAAAAGAAACATTGGTGATAGACCTTTCTATTCCAAATAATGTAGATAAAAAAGTGGCGGAAAATAAAGCGGTGCAATTGGTAGATGTAGACGAATTGTCTAAGCATATTCAGGAAACCATAGAACAGCGCAAGAAAGAAATTCCTAAAGCGGAGAAAATCATCAAGGAAATGACCAAAGAATTTTTGGCTTGGGAAAGAAAAAGAAAATTCGCGCCGAATATTCATCAGTTCAAAGCTGCACTGAAACATATAGAAGACCATGAAATGCATAATTTCCACAGAAAACACAGATATGTGGATATAGAAGACATGGAGCTCACCGAAAAATTGATTCAAAAAATCACCAATAGATTTGCGAAATATATCATCGAAAATCCGCTTCGTGCCGAAGAAGTTACTAAGTTGATGAACGAAATTTTGGTAGAACAACCCAAAGAAGAATTTAATAAAAAACATCAATAGATTTTCGATTTGGGATTTATGAATTTTCACACATTTTTGTCATTCCGAAGGAATCTAAATTTTTTTAAATGAAAGCAATCAAAGTTTTAATTACAAAATTTGTAGATAATTCTCAACCAGGTTGGGTAGAATGCGAATTTTTAGATATAAATAATAAAAAACATATTTTTCAAGATAAAGTTCCAATTATTACAACAGAATATCTTGACGAAGAGAGTATTTATCCAAAAAAAGGGTTTCTAGGTTGCGAAATTTTGGAAGAATTAGTTTTTGATGAAAAAAAAGCTTTAAAAGTAACAACTGAAAAACCTTGGGATATTGAAACTTATGAAGGGTTTAATGAGTTTTATGTTTTTCCAAATCAAATAATTGATATCAATATTTAAAATATAATGATTAGAATAGGCACCAGAAATTCGCCATTAGCAATGTGGCAAGCAAAAGAAGTAGAACAAAAATTACAAAATTTAGGCTACGAAACAGTGCTGGTTCCTGTGCTTTCTTCTGGTGATAAAAACCTTAATCAACCGCTTTATTCTCTTGGAATTACGGGCGTTTTTACCAAAGATTTAGACATTGCATTACTCAATAATGAAATAGATATTGCAGTGCATTCTCTGAAAGATGTTCCTACTATTTTACCTCAAAATATAGAAGTTTCTGCAGTTTTGGAAAGAGATTTCCCGCAAGATGTTTTGGTGAGAAAATCTTCTTCTAAAAATAAAGATTTAGCAGAACTTAAAATTGCAACCAGCAGTTTGAGAAGAAGAGCTTTTTGGTCAGAAAAATTCCCGAACACTCAGTTTTCTGACATTAGAGGAAACGTACAAACGCGTTTAAAGAAATTGGAAGAAGGAGATTTTGATGCTACACTTTTTTCTTTGGCAGGTATTAAAAGAATGGAAATGGAGTTGGAGTATGAAATGCTTGATTTTATGATTTCTGCACCTAGTCAGGGAGTTGTAGCAATTTCGAGTAGGGTAGATGACAAGGAAACCAAAGAAATTTTGCAAAAAATCAATCATAAAACCACTCAAATCTGCGTTGAAATAGAACGTAATTTCCTCAGAACTCTAGAAGGTGGCTGTACTGCGCCAATTGGAGCAATAGCAGTTTTTGAAGAAAATAAAATCAAGTTTTCTGGTAGATTAAATTCTTTAGACGGAAGTAAAACGATAAATGTAGTTGAAGAATTTGAATATGATGAATCTGAAAATTACGGCAAAAAATTTGCAGAATTTGTCCTAGAAAACGGAGGAAAAGAAATGATGGAGGAGATTAAGAAACAAATAAAGGAATAGAGTTATCATGAAAATCCTTTTCACCAAAACCGGAATCGAACATGAGGTTTCAGAGAAATTAGAAACCGGTTTTTCTTGTGATTTTAAGGATTTTATAGCGATTGAAAAAATTAAAACCAAACCTTTTCCGCTTAAGAATTCTTCACTTATTTTCACGAGCGTAAATGCTGTAAAATCTTTCTTTGAAAATGGTTTTCAACCGAATGAAAATTTTCAAGAAGCTCACTATAATAAAATCTACGCAGTAGGTCTTAAAACCAAAAAAGAATTGAGAAATAAAGGTTTTGGAACTTTTAAAGTGAAGAAACATCTTAATGATTTGTCTGAATTTATTCTCAAGCATAGCCAAAAAGAAAATTTCATTCATTTTTGTGGAAATTTAGCACTTGATATTTTAGATAAAGCGTTGCCACTACAGAATATTTCTTACAAAAAAGTAGTGCTTTACAATACTAAAATTCTCTATCCAGAAATTCATGAAAAATATGAGGCTGTAGTTTTTTTTAGTCCAAGTGGAGTTCGTAGTTTTGCAAAGTTTAATTCTTTAGAAAATTTGAAGATCTTTTCTATCGGACAAACCACAGAAAAGGAGCTGAGAAAATTTACACAAAATAAAATTTTTACCAGTAAAGAAAGCAATTTAGAAGATTTAATTAAAATAATAATGTCTCACAGATAGCACAGATTTTTAATTTAAAATTTAATTCTTTCATTGATTGAAATTAAATCAGTTAAAGACTAAGAAATAGAAATCTTGAATTTATTTTCTGTGAAAATCTGTGTAATCCGTGAGAAGCAAAACAAGAAAAATGATAAAAAACGACCTATATTTAAGAGCATTACGAGGCGAAACTGTAGAAAGACCACCGGTTTGGATGATGAGACAAGCAGGAAGATATTTGCCAGAATTCATCGCACTTCGTGACCAATATGATTTCTTCACACGTTGTCAAACTCCAGAATTGGCAGCAGAAATTACTGTTCAACCGATTAGAAGGTTTCCGCTAGATGCAGCGATTTTATTTTCTGATATTTTGGTAGTTCCACAAGCGATGGGAATTGATTTCAAAATGAAAGAATCAGTTGGACCATGGCTAGATACACCAATTAGAAGCTTAGAACAAGTACAAAATCTTCAAGTAGAGGGAGCAGAAGAAAATCTGAAATATGTTTATGATGCGATTGACATCACTTTACAGAAATTAGAAAACGAAATTCCTTTGATTGGTTTTGCTGGTTCACCTTGGACTTTGCTTTGCTATTGTGTTGAAGGAAAAGGTTCTAAATCTTTTGACATTGCGAAGTCGTTTTGCTTTACTCAACCAGAAGCAGCACATTTGCTTTTACAAAAAATTACAGACGTAACCATCGCTTATTTAAAGAGAAAAGTACAAAGCGGAGTTTCTGCGGTGCAGATTTTTGATTCTTGGGGCGGAATGCTTTCTCCGGAAGATTATCAAGAATTTTCTTGGAAATATATCAATCAAATTGTAGAAGCTTTAGCTCCAGAAGCTCATGTTGTAGTTTTTGCGAAAGGTTGTTGGTATGCTTTAGAAGAAATGACAAAATCTAAAGTTTCTGCTCTTGGAGTTGATTGGACGATTACACCAGAATTGGCAAGAAAGTTCACCAATAACTCTATCACTTTACAAGGAAATTTTGATCCTGCAAGATTGCACTCTTCGCCAGAAGTGATTAGAAAAATGGTTCATGAAATGATTGATAGATTTGGCAAAGACAAATACATTGCTAATCTAGGTCACGGAATTTTGCCAAACATTCCTTTAGAAAATGCCGAAGCTTTTATTAGAGCGGTGGTAGAATGGAAGGGTTAAAAACCCATCTTTATATAAACACAAAATCCTCAGATAATTCTGAGGATTTTTGTATTATTTCACTTCTGTGATAAATTTATCTTTTGGTTTTCTTACTTTTTCAAGTTTTTCTAACCAGTCTTTTTCAGTGTCTCTGTAACCAAGAGGTAAAAGTAAAACACTTCTTAATCCTTTTTCTCTTAAACCTAGAATTTCGTCTACTTTTTCTGGGCTGAAACCTTCCATTGGTGTAGCGTCTACCCCTTCGAAAGCAGCTGCAATAATTGCAGCACCGAATGCAATGTACGCTTGTTTTGCAGTGTGTACGAAGTTTTCTTCTGCAGATTTAGGAACGTAAGCGTTCAATAAAAATTGTCTGTAGTTTTCCCAACCATCATTAGTAAAACCTCTTACTTCGTTCGTTAAATCAAACATATAGTTGATTCTTTCTGCAGTGTAAGTATCCCAAGCTGCAAAAACCAAAACATGAGAAGCATCTGCAACTTGCGGTTGATTACTTGCTGCTTCTTTCAATTGATTTTTAACCTCTTGATTAGACACCACGAAAATTTCGAAAGGCTGTAAACCACTAGAAGTAGGAGCAAGTCGTGCTGCTTCTAAAATTCTTTCAAGTTTTTCATCACTTACTTTTTCTCCGTTCATCGCTTTTGCAGCGTATCTCCACTTTAATTTATCTAATAATTCCATTTTATAAAAAATTTTTTACAAAGATAAGTTATGATGAGCGGTTTTGTCATTGATTTATGTTAAGAAAGAAATAGAAAAATAATTAAAAAATGTGATTTAAAATTCTAACCTATCTCTTTTACAATACCAATTTGGCATACAATAAGAAAGTTCGCAGCCAGCAAAATGATATTTTTTCTTATTTTTCTTCATGAAATCTAAAGTCGTTAATCCATAAAATATAGGAACAACTTTTTGGGAAGATTTACATTTTGGGCAAACAGAAGTTTTATTTTCATGATATTGGCAGAACTTTTTGACAAAAATATTTAAAGAGGTGTCTCCACTTATTTTGATGAGAAAAAGATTTTTGTCGTAAAATTCATTGTTGATTGTGAATTGATAATCCCCATTTTCAATATTTGAAAATCTGAAATTTCCATCCAAATCAGAGGTTGAAAAGTATTCTTTTTCAGAATTGATTTTTTTAAGTTTTATTTCAAATTGAACTCGGTCATACTTTCTACTAATGATACTATCACGTACTTTTCCGCTTAAACTTTGCGCATAAGAATTTATTGAGAATAGACTTAAAACAAAAATTAGAAGAAGTCTTTTCATTAGTTTTTATTCAACTCCAAAAGTGGATCTATGTATTCTCTGTCGTTGCTCAATCGTGGCACTTTGTTTTGTCCGCCCAGTTTTCCTCTAGATTCCATCCATTGATAAAAAAGTTTTTCTTTTGCCGTGTGAATAATTGGCGGATTCAGCGTCATATTGAGGTAACGTTTCGCTTCGTAATCTGAATTGATAGATTTCAAAGTATCATCAAAAATTTTAGAAAACGCTTCGAAATTATTAGGATGTTTGGCAAATTCAATCAACCATTCATGCGCTCCAGATTTTCCTTCGCTCATAAAAACGGGCGCTCCTGTATAATCTAAAACGTGAGCTTCTGTAGCATCACAGGCTTTTTTAAGAGCTGTTTCTACATTATCAATCATTAATTCTTCTCCGAAAGCATTGATGTAATGTTTGGTTCTGCCAGAAATCTGAATTCGATGCGGAGAAAGAGATGTAAATTTTACGGTATCACCGATTAAATAACGCCAAAGTCCACCATTGGTAGAAATAACGACTGCATAATTTTTGCCGAGTTCTACTTCTTCCAAAGGAATTGCTTGAAGATTATTGCGGTCAAATTTATCCATCGGAATAAATTCGTAGAAAATTCCGTAATCTAGCATCAGAAGCATTTCGTCACTACCACTTCTGTCTTGAATTCCGAAGAAACCTTCAGAAGCGTTGTAAATTTCGTAGTAATTAATGTCTTTGCCGATGATTTTTTTATACTGTTCTCTGTAAGGTTTAAAACTTATTCCACCGTGGAAAAATACTTCTAAATTTGGAAAAATGTCAGAAATATTGCCTTTTCCTGTTTCGGTTAAAATTCTTTGAAGTAAAACCATCATCCAACTTGGTACACCAGTTAAACTTCCTACATCTTGGTTTTTAACTTCTGAAACGATGGCTTTCAGTTTGGTTTCCCATTCTGACATGAGGGAAGTTTTTTTGCTGGGAACCGTGGTAATTTCTACCCAAAAAGGAAGATTTTCTATCAAAATAGCAGATAAATCTCCGAACTTAGTATTGAAGCTTTCGTACAATTCTGCACTTCCGCCTAATCTTAAATTTTTATTGAGAAATAATTGATTATCAGGGTGATTGTTTGCATAAATGGAAATTAAATCCTTTCCTGCTTTGTAATGACACTCTTCTAAACTTTCGTCTGAAATAGGGATGAATTTGCTTTTGGCATTGGTCGTTCCAGAAGATTTAGCAAATTGGCGAATAACTCCAGGCCAAGAAATATCTTTTTGACCTTGTCTTGCTTTTTCTATGTAAGGTTCAAATTCTTCATAGTTTACGATAGGAACTTGTTGCTGAAAATCTCGGTAAGAAGAAATGTCTTTGAAACCGAATTTTTTGCCGTATTCTGTTTCTTCTGCATGGAAAAGCTGAGAAAATAAAACTCCGTTTTGAGTTTCAATAGGATGTTTCATAAAATTCTGAATTTGGTCTATTCTTTGTCGAATAAACCAATTTACAGCCATATTGAAGAGAGCTTTTGTTGCCATTGCTCAAATTTAATAAATTTTTTGAGAATTTTGTAATTTGAATGCAACAAAAATCCGCTCTAAAGATTTAGAACGGATTGATGATTATTTTAGAGAAAATTTTAGCAAAATTCTTCGTAAGCTGCTTGTAAATTCGCTGCAATAGCACCAGCAGGATTTCCTTCGATGTGGTGTCTTTCTAACATGTGAACTAGTTCGCCATCTTTGAAAAGCGCAACACAAGGTGAACTTGGTGGGAATGGCGCAAAATGTTTTCTAGCTTCTGCTACCGCTTCTGTGTCAAAACCTGCAAAAACAGTAGTTAAATGGTCTGGTTTTTTATCACCAGTTAAAGAATAAATAACGCCTGGTCTTGCTGCTCCTGCAGCGCAACCACAAACCGAATTTACCATAACTAGGGTAGTTCCCGGTTGTTTAAGTGCATCGTTTACTTGTTCTGCTGAGGTAAGGTCTTGAAAACCTTTATCTGTGAGTTCTGCCTTCATTGGCATTACTAAATCTGCTGGATACATAATATATATTTTATTTAATGATTAGAAAATTCAAGATTTTGTAGTGCAAATTTATAATTAAAATTTGGAAAATTCTATTTAATTCTATTATCAAAAATATGCCAAAAATCTATTAAGACAAAATGACTCCTTTTTAATTAAAAAAGCCGATGAATTTTTCATCGGCTCTTTATAGTTAATATGAAAATTTAATTATGATAATAGTTTTTTCACCATTTCAGAGATGGATTTTCCATCTGATTTTCCTGCCAAAGCTTTAGAAGCAGTTCCCATTACTTTTCCTAAGTCTTTTAGAGATTCTGCGCCTACTTCGGCAATAATTTTTTTAATTTCTGCTTCCAATTCTTCCGCAGAAACTTGAGCAGGTAAAAATTGTTCAATCACTTTCATTTGTGCCAATTCTACTTCTGCCAAATCATTTCTATTTTGAGCAACAAATTGTTCGTAAGAATCTTTTCTTTGCTTAATCATTCTTTGAAGAATGGCAATTTCTTGTTCTGGAGAAACATCAGCTCCTTTTGCTTCAGTTTTGAGCAGGAGAATTTGAGATTTTACGGCTCTTAGAGAGTCAAGAGCAACTTTGTCTTTTTCTCTCATTGCGGTTTTAATCGCTTCGTTTATGGTAAGTTCTAAACTCATTTTTTTCTAAATTTTAAAAATTTTAATCTACGTCTTTGTTTAAAAACTTGTTTTCTCTAAGTTGTACTCTTCCGTTGTTTTCAGAAAGGAAGCTAGAAATTTGCTGTTGAGAAGCATTTTCGTGACCAATATTGATGTTTTTTCTTCTGAAAGCAGGAATGTTTTCGAATTCATTTTCGTTTTCTATCGTCTGATAACGAGAGTTGAACTCTTTCAATTTATCTCTTCTTGCCTGAACTTTTTCTGTGGCAGTATTTTTTTCGATAAATTTAAATTCCTCTTCAATTTTAGTTTCTGTAAAGGTGATTTTTTCTTCTGTATGATTTTCAAAAACGGTTTTTACTTCTTCTATTTCTTCTGCAATTTTAAAGGTAAACTCAATAGGTTTTTCTTCAACTAAAGTTTTCGTTTCTGCTTTTGGTTTATACGTTTCTACCGTTTTTTCTTCTACAATGAAAGAAATTTCTTCTTTGGTTTCTTCCACAGAAAGTTTCACATTTTCTACTTCTTGTGCAGCATTAAACTGAGTTTCTTCAATAATAGTCGTTTTCTTTTCTTCTGTTTCAAAAGTGAAAGATTGAGATTCTAAAACGTCTTCATCATCAAATGAAAATAACTCTAAAACATTATTTTCTTGTTCTTCTACTTCAAAAGTTTGATGACTGCTTTCAATGCTTAAACTTTCGTCTTCAAAAAATCTAAGTTCTTCTATTCTTTCTTCCATCACAGCTGCTTGTGTTTCTGCAAATTGATTCACAGAATTATTTGGGAAGTCTGGAGTGCTGTTATCATTAGAATCATCTAAGAAAAACATGCTTTTTGATGAATTTTGCATTGGATTTTCTTGAGATTTTTCAGAAGAAGTTCTGCCAAATGGAGATTCTCTCTTCACTTTTGGTGTAGAAGGACTGTCTTCTAATGTATATCTAATTTTTTCGGTAGGACCAGCATATTTTTGATCATCTGCTGCAAAACCAGTGGCAATAACCAATACGCTGATAGAATCTCCCAATTCTGCATCTGTTCCTACACCGAAAATAATATCTGCAGTGTTTCCTGCTTCGCGCTGAATGTGGTCATTAATTAAGCCGATTTCGTCCATTGTAGCTTCTTCGTTTCCACTTCTGATAAGGAGAAGAACGTTTTTAGCGCCTGTGATTTTATTATCGTTTAATAATGGAGAATCGAGTGCTTTTTTCACTGCTTCTTCTGCTTTGTTTTCACCAGAAGCGGTTCCTGTAGACATGAGAGCAGTTCCTGAATTTTGTAAAACTGAACGCGCATCACGGAAGTCTATATTTACATCGAAATAACCAGTAATCACTTCTGCCATACCTTTAGCAGCATTGGCTAAGACTTCGTCTGCCTTAGCAAAACCAGATTTGAAGCCAAGGTTACCGAACTGTTGACGAAGTTTATCGTTATTAATAACAATTAAGGAATCTACATTATTGCGAAGTTTTTCTAAACCATTTTCGGCTTGTTCTAGTCTTCTTTTTCCTTCAAAACTAAAAGGAACGGTAACGATACCAATGGTTAAAATTCCCATTTCTTTGGCAATTTTTGCAATAACAGGAGCAGCACCAGTTCCGGTTCCGCCACCCATTCCTGCGGTTATGAAAACCATTTTAGTATTATGACCTAGAACAGCTTTGATTTCATCAATACTTTCTAAGGCAGATTTTTCTCCAACTTCTGGGTCTGCTCCAGCTCCTAAACCTTCTGTAATGGCAGCTCCTAACTGAACTTTTGTAGAAATTGGATTATTATCTAGTGTTTGTGCATCGGTGTTACAAATGATAAAATCTACTCCATGAATTCCTTTCTCGTACATGTGTTTCAACGCATTGTTACCTCCACCACCTACACCAATCACTTTTATGATAGATGAATTTCCTTTTGGTAAATCGAATGAAAACCCTGTATTTAATGTATTTTCCATATATTTTCGATGTATAAAAGTTACTTACTTATTTTGTGTTATTCGTTTTAATTATTCTACTTCTTCGAAGAATTTTTTTACTTTTTCAAGGATTGATTGTCCAAAAGTAGGTTTGTTTTTCTTCACTTCCTCGATGTGTTGTGAAATTTCTTGCTCCTCAGTTTTTACTTCTTCTACTGTATTTTCTGTTTGAGGAACTTCTATAACTTTTGGCTCTTCCACAGGTTTTTCTACAGGTTTTTTGTCGTGAATTTTTAAACTTTCCATCAATAAACCAATTGAGGTAGCAAACTCTGGAGATTTCAAATATTGGTTTTTGTCATTGGCAATATATTCATTGGCAAAACCAATTCTCGCATCAAATCCTGTTACATAATTGGCTAACTGACGAAGGTTTTTAAGATTAGAACCGCCACCTGTTAATACAATTCCCGCGATGAGTTTGCGTTTTTGTTCATAAGCTCCATAGGCTTTTAATTCTGTATTTACCATTTCGAGAATTTCTTCCACTCTTGCATTGATAATACTTGCCAAAGATTTTAGAGAAATTTCTTTGTCTGGTCTTCCGTGCAAACCAGGAATGGTAACAAACGTAGAATCTTTTTCTAAATCTGGAACGGCAGATCCGAATTTTACTTTCAGTTGCTCTGCGTGTTTTTCTATAATAGAACAGCCTTCTTTAATATCATCTGTAATAATTCCGCCACCATAAGGAATAACGCAAGTATGGCGAATGATGTTATCTTTAAAAATAGCAATATCTGTAGTACCACCACCGATGTCTACGATGGCAACTCCTGCTTCTTTTTCTTCAGTAGTAAGAACAGCTTCTGAAGAGGCAAGAGGTTCTAGAGTAAGGGCTTCCATTTCTAAACCAGCTTCGCGAACGCAACGTGCGATATTTCTGATGCTTCCCATTTGACCAACAACTACGTGGAAATTTGCTTCCAGACGTTTTCCGTGCATGCCGATTGGTTCTTGGATTTCGCCCTCAGAATCTACTTTGTACTCTTGTGGAAGCACGTGTATGATTTCTTCACCAGGAAGCATGACCAGTTTTTTTACTTGGTCTTTTAAGATTTCTATATCTTCATCTGTGATATATTTATCTGGGTTTTCTCTCATAATGTAATCTGAGTGTTGCAGACTACGAATGTGTTTGCCTGCGATACCTACAGTTACTCTATGAATAGGAACTCCTGAAGATTTTTCTGCTTCTGAAATAGCAGCTTTGATAGAGCTTATCGTTTGAGAAATATTATTCACAATTCCTTTGTGAACGCCCAAACTTTTGGCTTTACCTACGCCTAAAACTTCAATTTTTCCGTGGGCATTTTTTCTGCCTACAATGGCAACAATTTTCGTGGTACCAATGTCTAAACCTACTGAATAATCATGTGTTTCCATATATTGCTGTTCTCTTTTTTTAATTAATTGTTTTTTCTTCGGGTTTTTGTGTTCCTGTTACGGTGTTTATTGGTGTTTGTTCATTTGTTTGTAAACTATCTTCTTCGGGTTTATAGCCAGAATTAAGAGTGGTTACGATTTGGTTATCATATTTCACAGAAATTTTAGAATATTTTTCTGGAGCTTGATACACCAAATATTTTTCTACAAATGTTTTAAAACCTTTTACTTTAAAATCTATTCTATCTAAATCACCGATTTCTACTTTATAATTTCCATCGCTGGTTGCAAGATTGAAGTTTCCGTTTTCTTTTGTAATGCCTACAAAGAAATTTTTGCAGAAACTGTCTTTGTTTATTTTTTCTATTAACTCAATGAGTTTTTTATACTCTTTCTTCTTCACATCGCCAGAAACGAGCATGCAAGGATGAGAGTATGTTTTAGAAATTGGGAATTCTATTCCTTTTTTGTCTACATAAAATCCTTTTCCTCCATTATTTAATCTAAAAACGGGAACTCTTTGTTTGATGTCTACATTCAGTTTTCCATTTAAATTCAAATAAACGTTTGCACTATCTACCGCAGGCAATTCGTTTAATTTTTTTTCCAAACTCGGGATGTCTACATCGCCCACTTTTTTTGTAGAATTATACCTTTCTACAATGGTTCTAATGTCTTTTTCGTCTACAAAATAAACAGGAGTGGAGCTATCATTTAATTTTACGATGATAGATTGCTCATCAATTTTTCTGTCATTAAATCTCTTCAAAGAGAAGCTCAATAGAAATCCGAAGATTACTACTGTGACAAAAATTTTGAGAATTCTCCACTTGTTTTTCATAAACTTACGTCCGAGTTTTTTCTAATTTTAATTTTTCAATATACCAATCCAATTCATAATTGGGTCATACAAAGTGTCTATGTTTCCTGCACCTACAGTAAGCAAAATGTCAAAATCTTTTTCTTTGATTTTGTCAAAAGCTTCGCTTAAACTGCACACTTCTTTTTTCTCTAACTGTACTTTTTCTAGCAACCAGTCAGAAGTTACCCCTTCAAAATCTTTTTGTAATTCTCTTGCTGGATAAATGTCTAATAATAGTAATTCATCTGCTGCCGCTAAGCTTTCTGCAAAACCATCTGCAAAATCTCTGGTTCTGCTGAATAAATGTGGCTGAAACGCTACCAACAGTTTTTTATTTGGGTTAAACGTTCTGATAGAACCTATCACCGCATTCAGTTCTGTTGGGTGGTGTGCATAATCATCTACATAAATCTTACCGTTTTCAAAAATATGTTTGGTATAACGTCTTTTAATTCCTTTGAAACTAGAAATCCCTTCTTGTAATGCTGTAAAATCTGCTCCTAAATTGTGCAAAACAGCAATCGCAGCAGTTGCATTTTCCACATTATGCGTTCCCGGAATTTGCCAAGCAAATTCTACGGTTTGTTCGCCAGCATGAAAATCAAACATCATCCAACCGTCTATAATGTGCAGATTATCAGAATAATAATCCGCTTCTTCATTCACAGCATACGTTTTACAAGGTCTGCCAATATTTACGCCTTTTCTCACGAAAAGTTGGTCGTTTTCTGGCACTAAATCTGCAAAATCTCTAAATCCTTGTTCAATGGTTTCTGTATCTCCATAAATATCAAGATGGTCTGCATCAATAGATGTAATAATTGCCCAATCTGGTGAAAGATTTAGGAAACTTCTGTCATATTCATCTGCTTCTAGAACAGACATTTCTGTTCCGTTAAAGATGAAATTTGACTTGTAATTTTCTGCAATTCCACCTAAAAATCCTGAAAATGGAAGATTCGCCACTTTGCAAAGATGTGCTACCAAACTTGAAGTAGTAGTTTTGCCATGCGTTCCAGCTACTGCGATACAATTGGTATCTTCGGTAATCATCCCGAGAACTTTTGCACGTTTTAAAACTTCAAAACCATTTTCATTAAAGTAGTCTAAAATTCCTAAAATTTTAATGGCAGGAGTGTAAATTACTAACGTTTCTTCAGGATTTAAAGAAGAAATATTTTCATTAATTTTATCATCAAAAACAATATCAATACCTTCCGAAATAAGCGCAGAAGTGAGCTTGGTTTCGGTTTTATCATAACCCAAAACATTTTTCCCGGCAGCATGGAAATATCTTGCTAAAGCAGACATCCCGATTCCACCGATTCCTACGAAGTAAAAGTTTTTATACTGTATCATTTCATTTTATTTAAAGAATTTTCCTATAATTTCAAAAATCGTAATCAAAACATTTGAATTATCAGATTCTTTATATAGGATTTTAATTCCTTTCTTTTTTCTCTTATTATGAGAGATAAAAAGCATTATCCAAATACTAATTACAACTAATACGATTACGATTAAAGCAATATTATCTTTTGAAAACACTTTTATATAAATTTTTAAATATTCAAATTATTAATAATCTCATTCACAATTTCTTCTGTCGCTTTTGGTTTTGCAAAAAAGTCTAAATTTTGAGACATTTCTTTTCTCAAACCTTCGTTTTCGCAAATTTCTGAAAGCGTTTTCCAGAATTTCTCTTTCATTTCTGTGTCTTTTACCATTTTAGCAGCGTTTTTTTCAACCAAAGTCTGAGCGTTTTTGGTTTGATGATCTTCTGCCGCAAAAGGAAAAGGAACCAGCAAAACTGGCTTTTTAGCAATGGCTAATTCAGAAATCGCTATCGCTCCAGCTCTAGAAACAATTACATCTGCCGCAGAATAAGCCATTTCCATGTTTTTAATAAATTCTACAATTTGAATGTTTCTGCTGTGAATGTCTTTCGTTTCTTCTAAAATATTTTTATAATCTAGTTTACCAGTTTGCCAAATGAGTTGGTAATCTTTTTCTAAAACTTGATTAATGTTTTCTTTCCAGCCGTTGTTCAAAGTTCTAGAACCTAAAGAACCGCCTACTGAAAGTATCGTTAATTTCCCTTTTTCTAAACCTAATTTTTCTTTGGCTAAATCGCTGTCAATGATATCAGTAATAATGTTTTTTCTGATAGGATTTCCTAAAAATAACGTTTTCGTTCCGTGGAAGAATTTTTCCATATTTGGATAGGCGGTGAAAACAGTTTTTGCCTTTTTAGCATTGAAAATATTGGTTTTCCCAGGAAGAGAATTCTGTTCCTGAATAAAAGTAGGAATTTCCATTCTCGCAGCAATGAATAATGCTGGTCCACTTGCAAAACCTCCTGTTCCTACCGCAAAATCTGGTTGGAATTCTTTAATGATTTTTCTAGCTTTAATCAAACTAGAAATCACCTTAAACGGTAAATTAATATTAGCCAAAAGATTTCCTCTGTCAAAGCCTGCGATGTTTAATCCTTCAATTTTGAAACCAGCTTGCGGAACTTTTTCCATCTCCATTTTTCCATTGGCACCCATGAACAAAAATTCTGCATCAGGAAAACGTTTTTGTATTTCCTGCGCAATGGCAACGGCAGGAAAGATGTGACCACCTGTTCCACCACCACTCATTAAAACTTTTAATTTTTTGCTCATATTATCTTGATTTAAAGATTTAAGAATTGAAATATTTAAAGATTTCAACTCGTTCAATCGTTTAATTTTACGCTATATCATTTATTTCTTCTACATTTTGTTTTTTGCCCATTCCTTCTTCTTCGAAGGTTAAAATCCTTGAACTTACATTCAGAATAATTCCTAATTGAAGATAAGTCACCAACATTGAAGTTCCTCCATAACTTATTAAAGGCAAAGGTTGTCCTGTTACGGGAATTAAATTCACCGCAACTGCAATATTTACTGCCAGTTGCACGAAAATCATAATTCCTAAACTCAGCACCAATAAACTCCCGAAAAATGCCCGCATTTTACTGGCAATCATCACAATTCTAATCATCATAATCATATACAACGTGATGAGTGCTAATGCTCCGAAAAAGCCATATTCTTCTACAATAATCGCGAAAATAAAATCGGAAGCAGACTGTGGAAGCATTTGTTTCAATGCAGATTTTCCTGGTCCCATTCCTGTAATTCCGCCATGAACTATGGCTGCTTTTGCTTGGTTGACTTGGTAATTTTTTGCTTTTACGGTTTCGTCTTCTACATTGGCATTTTTCTTAGAATTGGCAAAAGTTTCTATTCTACTTACCCAAGTATGAACACGATTGCTGCCAATTAAATCTGTTTTTAAAGCCAAAAACAAGAAAATTCCCACAAAAAGTCCTGAAATTCCTAAAAATCCAAGGATGTATTTGGAGGAAAGTTGACCAACCAACATTACTGCTAATGAAACCATTAAAATCATCAAAGCAGTAGAACCATTGTCTTTGGCAACCAATCCGAAAACCAATAAAACTGGCCCGAAAATGTAAAATATATTCTCTATCGGAAGTCTTTCTCTTTTAATTTTTTTAGTTAAATATCTGCACAAATAGATAATTAACATGAGGTATGCAAAACTTGAAGGCTGAAAAGAAATAGGAGTTCCAGGGATTTTTAACCAACGAGAAGCAGACGCTCCGTCGATTTTTTGTCCCGTAAACATGGTTACAAAAAGTAAAATCACCATAATTCCGAGAAGGATACTGCTCAGTTTTCCGATGTGTTCGTATTTTACAGTTCCTACAGCTCTCATAATGGCTAAACCTAAGAAAACAAAAAACATGTGCTTGATAACGTGTCCCGTAGTTGTACCATTCTGCACAATGTATTCTAAGTTAGAACTTGCAGAATATACAGGGAACACGGAAAAGAAGGAGATTAAAATAATCACCATCCAAAGCACTTTGTCGCCTTTTAAAAGTTCAAATTTGTTTTCTTGTTGTTCCATTCTTTATTTCATAGGATTGAAATCCTATTTTATTTCTTATCGCCACTTCGTGGCTTTTTTTTAATTATTTTTTAAAACTTCTTCTTTAAATAATTGTCCTCTGTGTTCATAGTTATTGAATAAATCAAAACTTGCACAACAAGGAGAAAGTAAAACCGTATCGCCTTTTTCTGCTAGAGATTTTGCAGTTTTCACCGCTTCTTCCATGCTAGAAGTATCTACGATAATGTCTTTTTTGTCTTTGAAAAATTCTATGATTTTAGAATTATCTAATCCAAGACAAACAATCGCTTTTACTTTTCTTTTTACTAAATCTTCTATTTCTGTATAATCATTTCCTTTGTCTGTTCCGCCAACAATCCAAACCGTTGGCGTTTTCATGCTTTCTAAAGCATAGTAGGTAGCGTTTACATTGGTTGCTTTAGAATCATTAATGAATTTCACACCATTAATTTCTGCCACACCTTCTAATCTGTGTTCTACCGCTTGGAATGTCATCAGAGAATTTCTAATGCTTTCATTGCTGATATTCAATAATTTACCAGCAATAGAGGCTGCTAAGCTATTCGCAACATTATGCGTTCCCATCAATGATAAATCTTCTATTTTCATAGAAAATTCATCGTGAAGTTTTACCACAATTTTTTCCTCTTCTGTAAAACCTCCTTCTTCTAATTTTTCCTTCATAGAGAAAGGAATTTGCTTCACTCTTAAATCTAATTCTTGAAGCAGTTTTTGACTCATTTCATCGTCTTTATTGTAGATGAAATAATTGTCGTTTTCTTGATTTTCGGCAATTCTAAATTTTGCCAAAGCATATTCTTCGTAGTTGTAATTATATTGGTCAAGATGATCTGGACTCAAATTCAACAATAAAGAAATGTAAGGTCTAAAATTCTGAATATCATCTAATTGGAAGCTGCTAACTTCCAATACATAATAGTCAAAATTCTCTTGCGCAACTTGCATTGCGAAACTTTTGCCGATGTTTCCACCTAAACCTACATTCAAATTGTCATTTTTCAGAATGTGATAAATGAGCGATGTAGTAGTGGTTTTCCCATTACTTCCTGTGATGGCGATGATTTTGGCATTGGTAAATTCTGCACCGAATTCTATCTCCGAAGAAAGTCTGATTCCTTTCGCTTTGATTTTTTGAACCATTTCAGCTTTCTTAGGAACTCCTGGAGATTTTATAACCCAATTTGCAGCAAGAATTCTTTCTTCATCGTGGTTTTTTTCTTCAAACTCGATTCCGTTTTCTACCAAAACTTTTTTGTAATTCTCTTTAATTTCGCCTTTGTCGGAAAGAAAAACTTCCAAACCTTTAGTTTTAGCCAAAATTGCAGCGCCCACTCCACTTTCTCCTCCTCCTAGAATTACGACTTTCATTTTTTCCATTTCGATTTTTATTTCAAACCTTTTTATTTTGTTGGATTAAAATCCAACGTTCTCATATCTTTCGTTCCTGTGGAACTTAATTTTTATCTAATTTTCAGTGTTATTAAACAGACAATCGCCAACATAACTCCTATGATAATCATTCTGTTAACAATTTTGCTTTCATGGAAACCACTTTTCTGATAATGGTGATGAAGTGGAGACATTTTAAACAATCTGTTATTCTGAGCGTACTCTAATCCGTACTTTTTCTTTCTGTATTTAAAAACTGCTACTTGCAGCATTACTGAAAGATTTTCGATTAAGAAAATCCCGCATAAAACTGGAATCAATAATTCTTTTCTTAAGATAATTGCCAAAACTGCAATTACACCTCCTAACATTAAACTACCAGTGTCGCCCATAAAAACTTGAGCTGGATATGTGTTGTACCAGAAAAATCCTATGGTTGCTCCAATTAGAGCAACTGCGAAAATGGTGGTTTCTCCCATGTTTGGAAGGAACATAATATTCAGATAATCAGCGAAAATGATGTTTCCAGATAAATAAGCGAAAAAGGCAAGTGTTCCTAAAATTACCACACTCGTTCCTGCAGCAAGTCCATCAATTCCGTCTGTAATATTGGCTCCATTAGAAACAGCGGTCACAATGAAAATTACCAGTGGAATAAAAATAATCCAAGCCCATTCTTCTTGCGAAGCTTCGTCCATCCAGAAAAGAATTTTACTGTAATCAAATTCATTATTTTTCATAAATGGAACGGTAGAAATGGTTTCTCTTTCGGCTGGAGCGAAGTTTTGAGAAACACTGGTTCTATTGATTTCGTGAGCATCAGCATATTTTCTTTTGATGGTAATGTCTGGGTGAAAATACATGGTAACTCCTACGATTAGTCCTAAACCAACTTGTCCTATAATTTTGAAAATTCCGCTTAAACCGTCTTTATTTTTCTTTATTTTTTTGAGATAATCATCTATAAAACCGATGGCGCCCATCCAAAGCATAGAAACAATTAACAGAAGAACATAAATATTAAATTTTGTAAATAAAAGTACAGGAATAATGGTGGCAAAAATGATGATTAAACCTCCCATAGTTGGCGTTCCTTCTTTTTGTTTTTGTCCTTCTAAACCAAGATCTCTTACCAATTCTCCCATCTGTTTGTTGCGCAGATAATTGATTATTTTTTTACCATAAACCAAAGCAATTAGCAATGACAAAAGCACAGCAAAAGCCGCTCTGAAAGAGATGTATTTCAGTAAGTTTAATCCAGGAATGTGAATTCCGTGATTGGTAAGATATTCGTATAGATAGTATAGCATTTGTTTAATTTTAATGTTTACAAGTCAAAGGCTTGGATAAATATTTGACCTCTATATTTACATATTGTATCAGCATTAATATTTGGCTTTTCATATTTTTCCCATTTTAGCCCAATGTTATCATATAATTTTATTATTTCTTTTTTGTAAGTCGTATCTTTATTTTTAATGTATTTTTCACAAAGACAGTTTGCAATATCTACTTTAGCATTATTTTCCGAAAAATCTAAATATCCAGGTTTTGGTTTTTCAAATAATCCTTTGTAATAAATACCTTCACAATCTAAAATATTTAACTTTCTTTCAAACTTGTTTGTAAATAGATACAACATCAAAACTGCTACAACAAGGATTGAAATGACAGCTAATAATATTTTAAATATTTTTTTCATCATCAAATTACTTCGACATCAATTTATATAGTTCTATAATCGTCTCTTTGTCATCGAAATGATGTCTCACTCCATTGATTTCCTGATACGTTTCGTGACCTTTTCCTGCAACGAGAACAATATCTTTTGGCTCAGCGAATTTTATTGCCATCTTTATCGCTTCTCTTCTGTCTGGAATAGAAGTGTATTTGCTGAAATTCTGCGGTTCTACACCTGCTTCAATTTCTTTGATAATCTCTTGAGGATTTTCAGTTCTCGGATTATCTGTGGTAATGATGGCCAAAGTAGATTTTCTGGTAGCAATTTTTCCCATTTCTGGTCTTTTTGCATGGTCTCTATCTCCGCCACAACCGAAAACGGTGATTAATCTTTCGTTTTTGGTTCTGATTTCGTTGATGGAATCTAAAACATTTTCCAAAGCATCAGGAGTGTGAGCATAATCTACGATGAAGAAAATTCCGCCATCCGATTTTAGAGTTTCAAATCTTCCATTCACTCTTTTTAGACTTGAAATTGCTTGTAAAACTTCTTCTTCATTAAATCCTAATTCTACCGCAATTGCAAAAGCCAAAAGCAAATTATAAACATTGAATTTCCCAGTTAAAGTCGTCCAGAATTCTTTTCCGTTGAAATTTAGAAGCATTCCGTTGAAATCAACTTCTAAAATTTTTCCGTGATAATCTGCCAAAGTTTTCAAAGCGTAATCTTTCTTTTTCGCTTTGGTGTTTTGTAGCATTACATCGCCATTTTTATCATCAGCATTGGTAATCGCTACGGCGGTTTCTGGTAATTCGTCAAAAAATCTTTTTTTAGTTTTCAGATATTCATCGAACGTTTTATGATAATCTAAATGATCATGGGTAAGATTGGTGAAACCAGCCACAGCAAAGTGTAAACCTTCAATTCTGTCTTGATGAATTCCGTGAGAAGAAACTTCCATAAAAGCATATTCGCAACCGCTTTCTACAGCTTTTGCCAACATTTGGTTCAATCGGATTACATCTGGAGTGGTGTGAGTTGAAGGAATAATTTCATCACCAATCCTGTATTCTACGGTAGAAATCAGCGCACTTTGATAACCTAAATTTTTGAAAATATCAAAAAGTAGAGTAGAAGCGGTGGTTTTTCCGTTGGTTCCTGTAATGCCGATTAATTTCAGATTTTCAGAAGGATTTCCATAAAAATTAGTAGCGAGTTTGCCTAAAGTTTTAGATGAATTTTTAACTTGAATATAGTTAATTCCATCGATTAAATTTTCTGGTAAAACTTCGCAAACAATTGTTTTTGCTCCCTTTTCGATTGCCGAAGAAATATAACAATGTCCGTCTGAAACTGTCCCTTTTATAGCAGCATAAAGTGAACCTTCGGTAACTTTTCTGCTATCGAAAACGATTTCTGACACTTCTGAATTGAGATTTCCAAAAGTTTCTAAAACTGGGATTTTATGTAATAATTCTGATAAAATCATTTTAATTCTGTAATTCCAAATAAATTCTTTGGTTTTTATTAATGACAGTTCCAGCCATTGGGAACTGATTTTTTATTTTTCCAACACCTTTATAATCAACTCGGTAACCTTGGTTTTCTAATTGTGGAATAATGTTTTTGCCCATTAAACCTTTAAGATTTGGTAGAACTCCGTTTTTCACGTTTACCTTTACATTGGGTTCTAGCATTTTATTAAGGTTCACCTTTTTATCAACTAAAAGCTCTTTTTCTACATTAAGTGGTGTTTTAAGGAACACTTTTCCTGCAATTTCTTTAAAAACTGGCGCCGAAACTACTGAACCATAATATCCTTTGGAAGTATTCGGCTGGTTCACCATCACAATACAAGTGTATTTTGGATTATCTGCTGGGAAAAATCCTGCAAAACTCGCCTGATATTTTGTTGGTCCTGGTTTCCAATATTCAAACCTTGCGGTTCCAGTTTTTCCTGCCAATTTGATATTTGGCGTAAAAATACTTTTTGCGGTTCCTTTTTCTACCGCTTTGGTAAGCATCGCAGTCATTAGATTAATCGCCTCAGTAGAAGCCATTTTATCTACTAAAACCTGAGGTTCTGCTTGGTAAGAAGTTTTACCATCTTTCATGATTTTTTCTATGAAAAGCGGCTTCACCATTTTTCCTTTGTTAGCAATCCCGTTATAGAATGTGGTGAGCTGTAATAAATTGAGGCTCACGCTATAACCATATCCTAGAGAAGCCAATGTAGCCTTGTTCCATCTTTTATTTTCTGGCGTTACAATTGAAGGTTTGGTAACACCCGGAAGTTCGATTTCTAATTTTTCAAAAAGTTTCCATCTTTTTAAATGTTTTAAGAAAACATCTGGTTTATCTGCATAATGTTGGGTGATGATTTTTGCTGCACCAATGTTACTTGATTGTGCTAAAATATCACTGATGTCATACGTTCCACCTGCGTGAGAATCTGTAATTTTTTGACTGTAATAAGTCCAAGAGATTCCACCAATGTTTATTTTGGTGTTTTCATCTATGAAACCATCGTCCATTGCAGCTAAAAGTGAAACCGTCTTAAATGTAGAACCTGGTTCTGTAGCATCTTTCAGTGCATAATTGTAAGCATCTATATAATTCCCTTCTTCATTTCTTCTAAGGTTTACCATAGCTCTTACTTTTCCCGTAGCGGTTTCCATCACGAGAACAGAACCATGATCTGCTTCGAAATGTAGCAGTTGTTTTTCTAAAGCAGAATGAGCAATATCTTGAATTCTTAAATCTATTGTGGTGTAAACATCTTGACCATCAATTGGGTCTTGAACTTTCCAGTAATCAATTGGTTTCCACTGAGATGAATTGATTCTTTGCTCTAATCTTTTGCCATCTGTTCCAGTAAGATATTTAGAAAAGGCGCCTTCAAGTCCAGATTTTCCAATCTCGTTATCCATTCCTATGGTTCCAGCACCAATTTGAGCTGTTGCCAGTTCTCTTCGGAATTTTCTATCGATAATGAGACATCTATTTTTCTTAAATTTCCCTGTTTTTTTATCCTTTTTACTGAAAATTGGGAATTTTTTAATTCTGTCATATTGGTCGAAGTCTAAACCTCTTACCAAAGAAAAATATTGATTTTTCTTCTTTTTTTGTTCGTCAAATATTTTTCTATAATGAACTCTAGGTTTACCAAACATTTGGCTCAATGAATCAGTCAATGCGCCAATATTATTGTCGTAAACAGAATCTTTGATGGTTTTAAAATCGATATACGCATCGTATCTCATTACTGTGGTTGCTAAAATAGAACCATCTGATGCAAAAAGGTTTCCACGAGCAGCTTTTAAGGTGGCTTCTCTATAATTTTTACTGATATAATTGTCTTCAAATTCTTCTACATTGGTATTTTGTAGAAAAAGAATTCTCGCCAAAAACATAATAAATACGATGAAAGCTACCCCTGCAAAAAGGTAACCCCATTTTAACGCTTTGCCGCGTTTGATATCATATTCATTACTATTTATCGCCATTTTCTAAACTGTCTACTTTTATTAAAAGTTTATGTGGATGATTTTCTAAAGACATTAGAGAATCTCCTTCCATTTCTTTGCTTAGTTCACTTTCCATTCTTACTTTAATCAGTCTGCTCTGTGCGTAAGCATTTCTAGATTTATATTCTTCTGCTTGTTCTTTAAGTTGGTTTACGGTTTCTATTTTTTTGTTGACCAAGTGATTGCTGTAAATCATAATCATCAACAAGGAAAAGATGAGTAAAAAATATTTGTAATGAACTTTTACTTCATCACGGTTTAAGAAGTTTCCCTTCATGATATCCATGAAAGTAAGTTTCTTTGGTTTTTTATTATATGTTACTCTTTTTGCCACAGACTTTGTCTGATTTTTAATTAAATTTTGATTCCTACACGCATTTTTGCGCTTCTTGCTCTAGAATTTTCTTCTATTTCTTCTTCTGTTGGAATGATGGCTTTGCTTTTTAACAATTCAAAAGCTTTAGCATAATTTCCATAAATATCTCGTTCTGGTTCTCCTTCGAACATTCCGTTTTTTAGGAAACGTTTTACCAATCTGTCTTCTAAAGAATGATAAGAAATCACGACTAATCTCCCTTCTTTTTTCAAGATTTTATAAGACTGTAGCAGCATTTCTTTTAAAACTTCTAGCTCTTGGTTTACCTCTATTCTAATCGCTTGGAACAACTGTGCAAAAAATTTATTTTGCTTAAATTGAGGAATATAACTAAAGACTTTTTTCAAATCTTCGGTGGTTACAATTTCCTTTGATTTCCTAGTATGAACAATTTCTCTAGCCAGTTTTCTGGCTTCTCTTATCTCGCCATAGTAGTAGAAAATATCAGCCAAATGTTCTTCTTCGTATTCATTCACTACTTTTCTCGCGTCAAGATGTTGCATCACGTTCATTCTCATGTCTAGAGGTGCATCACTTCTGGTGGAAAAACCACGTTCTGCAGCATCAAACTGATGAGAAGAAACGCCTAAATCTCCTAAAATTCCATCAACTTCAGTTACGCCGTACATCAACAATGAATTTTCTAAAAATCTGAAATTCTGATTGATTAATGTAAATCTCTCATCATCAATTGAATTGTTGAGCGCGTCTAAATCTTGATCGAAGCTGTATAATTTTCCTTTGCTGGAAAGTCTTTTTAATATTTCACGAGAATGGCCACCTCCGCCGAAAGTTACATCTACGTAAACTCCATCAGGATTAGTGATGAGAGCGTCTATACTTTCCTTTAATAATACAGGATTGTGATACATTCTATTAGATTTAAAAAATTATAAAAATTGAGGTGTAGAAATTATTCTTCGTCAAAATTGATGTCGCCCATCACTTCTTCGGTTAGTTTCCCGAAATCAACTTCGTTGGTAGCAATTACTTTTTCATACGCTTCTTTGTCCCAAATTTCAAACAGTTCACCTGCTCCTGAAATCACTATTTCTTTATGAAGGTTGGCAAATTGTTTCAAATCTTTTGGAATAAGAATCCTCTCAGAAGAATCCAGCTCTACGTTTTTTACACCGGCGGTAAACATTCTGATGAAATCTGCATTCTTTTTCACGAAACGGTTCAGTCCGTTTATCTTTTTCATCAGTTTTTCCCAAGGCTGCATTGGGTAAACTTCTAAGCAATTCTGAAACACGGCACGCTTAATTACAAAGTTCTTATCCTCAGAACTTTGCAATAGTTTTACTAATGACGAAGGAAGCTTTATTCTGCCTTTGTCATCAATCTTGCATTCGTATGTTTCGTAGAAATGAATCATTTGGAGCAAATTTATTTATTATTTTCTAAAATTTCCCACTTTTTCCCACTTTTTAACTTAATGTTGATAACTTTTTACCTGTAGAGCTTTATGTAGCTAACTTGTTGATTGATAAAATGTTAATAAATGAGTGTGATATGAGGGTAGATGTATGCCCAATTGACATACTTTAAATGAAATTAACATAACAAAAACCGGTCAAAATTCCATTTTTTTTGTATTTTTGCGTTTGACAGATACGTTATATGATTTTTAATACCAAAAAGGAGAAGAAATATACATTTATAGAAAGCGGAGAAGGTCATCCTATGGTATTTCTACATGGATTGATGGGAGGCTTAAGTAATTTTGATAAAATGATTACTTATTTCTCAGAAAGAGGCTATAAAGTTTATGTTCCGCAACTTCCTATTTATGATTTGCCAGTGCTGAATACTAATCTTACCGGCATCGCAAAATATGTAGCAAGATTTATAAAAGATAAAATAGGACAACCCGTAACTTTAATGGGAAATTCTATGGGTGGTCATATTGGCCTTATTCTAACATTAGCTAACCCAGAGTTAGTACATTCTTTAGTTTTAACAGGAAGTTCTGGTTTGTACGAAAAAAGTTTTGGAGAAACCTTCCCAAGAAGAGGGGACAGAGACTATATCAAAAAGAAAACAGAAGAAGTTTTCTTTGACCCGAAAGTAGCTACAGATGAATTAGTAGATGAGGTTTTCTCGGTGGTAAATGATAGAATGAAAGGCATTAAAACAGTGCTTTTAGCGAAAAGTGCCATCAAACATAATATGCTCCATGATTTGCCAAAAATAAAACAACCAACTTGTATTATTTGGGGAAAACAAGACGGAGTAACTCCACCCGATGTAGCAGAAGAAATGGATAGACAAATTCCTAATTCAGATTTGTTCTGGTTAGATGAATGCGGTCACGCTGCGATGATGGAAAAGCCAGAAGAATTTAATGAAATTCTTTACAACTGGTTAAAAGATAAAATTTAGAATTAAGTTGAAAAAATAATGATGGAAGTTGAAAAACTTCCATTTTTTGAATATGATAGTAAAGACTGTAAACTTTGTAAAATCTAGTGGGAAATGGCAAGAGTGCCCAGAACCTACAATTCCTGAATATGCTTTTATCGGGAGAAGTAACGTGGGGAAATCTTCGTTAATCAATGCCATTATGAATCATAAAGATTTGGCAAAAACTTCGCAAACTCCTGGTAAAACACAGCTGATTAATCATTTTTTGGTGAATGAAAATTGGTATCTCACCGATTTACCTGGCTATGGTTATGCTAAGGTTTCTAAAAGTTTGAGAAGAGACTTCGAAAAACTCATCACCAATTATATTCTGAATAGAAAAAATTTGGTAAACCTTTTTGTTTTAGTTGATATAAGACATACTCCCCAAAAAATAGATTTAGAATTTATGGAATGGTGCGGAGAAAATGGAGTGCCGTTTTCTATTGTTTTTACCAAACAAGATAAACTAAAACCTGGAGCTGCAGACAGAAATGTAGAAGTATATAAAACCAAACTTCTAGAAACTTGGGAAGATTTACCAGATATTTATATTACTTCTGCCGAAAAGAAAATGGGCGGTGATGAAATTCTGAAATTCATCGAAAAAACCAATGCTTATTTGGTTAAAAATAAAGTGAAGTTCGTGTAGTTATGTCAACAAAGTTTTATAAAATTTTTGTTTATAGTTTTTTGTTTATTTTTCTATTAATTGTTTCTATATCATATTACTTCATCATTAATTCGGAAAAAATTAAATATGATTCAAGTTTAGCAAATCATAAATTTTTAAACCAAAGAAGCACGGAAATAATTTTTGAAAATGAGGAAAAAGTAAATTATGATGTTATTTTTTTTGATTTTTGTAAAGTTTTAAAGAAAAATGACCACTCATATCATTTTATTATAGGAAAAGAAGATAAACCCTTTAATGGATTTACACTGTTCACCTTGAATCATAAATTTTCTAAAATAAAATACTATTTTCCAAACAATAAAGAATATTATAAAGTTGATCTGGAAGAATTAACAATTAGTAAGCCTTATTTAAAAATTGGAGATTCGATATTTGGAAAATTAAAAGTTGAAATCGAACCACAATATATTGGTGCTAATAAAAAACATAAAGGAACCATTTTTTTCAAAACTGTTGTCAAGAGATATGAGTGATATTTTTAATATAACATGGAAAATAAAATCATTCGAAGAGCTATCCATTCATGAATTGTATGAGATTTTGAAAGTGAGACAAGAGGTTTTTGTAGTAGAGCAAACTTGTTATTACTTGGACGCAGATGGTTATGACCAGAAAGCGCTTCATCTTTTTGCAGAAAAAGAAGGGAAAGTAGTAGCGTATTGCAGAATTTTCCCAGAAGGCGTAAAATATCCAGAAACTTCCATCGGAAGAGTTCTTACCCATCCTGATTTTAGAAATTTAAAATTAGGAAAAACTCTTATCAAATTTGCTTTAGAAGCTATAAAAACCAGATTTAACACCACTGAATGTAGAATTTCTGCACAAGATTATCTCATTAAATTTTACAGTGATTTTGGGTTTCAAGACACTGGGAAAAAATATCTAGAAGATGATATTCCACATACAGAAATGGCGAGAAAATAATTTCTTGCCATTCATGTTTTCGCTTGTGTTTTCTTCTTTGATTTTAAAAATCCATAATTTTAAAAGTACTGATAAAAATAAATGGTGAGATTTCTCCCACCATTTCCCCGTTTAAAACTTACTCTACTCTCAATGCAAATGTGTTGTTATATAAAAAGTTATTAGTTTAAAAATAAAATTTTGCATTTATTAAAAAGAGTATGTAGAAGATTACTTCTGCAAATGTAGACTGATAAAAATTTGTTTCATTACGGTTTTCCGTAATTGGGTTTTATTTTTTGTTTTTATATTTCCTAAATTTACTAATGAGGAGTTTTGTAAAATAATTTCGTAAAAAAAGGATTATTTAAATAATCCCCAAATCCTTACAAAGTACCACCATTTCCGTGTTATTTTTGGCGCTTAAACTTTCGCGGAGTTCACTTAATCTCTTTTCTATAGAACTTCTGCTGTCTGGTTTTATATTGGTGTTTTTAAAATGGTCTTCTATTTCTTGTTGACGCCAACCTTTAGCCAAAAGTTCAACCAAATACACATCATAATTGGTAAATTCAAATGAGTTATTTCTGATGGAATTAATGATTTCCTGAGGAATCACAATTTTGTTTTCAAAAACTTTTTTGATGGCACTTTTCAGTTCTTTACCATCATTTCTGCCTTTGCTTACAAAACCATTGATGTGATGTTTCTTGAAAAGTTCATCAATAATAGAAGGTTTTTTCTCGATAGAAAAAGCGATGATTTTAATATTGGGTTGCAATTGTCTCACTTCTGCGATGAGTTCTTGTCCAGAACTCAATTTTTGTTCCCGGAAATCGGTGTCAAAAGATAAATCCGTAATGAGTAAATCATAAGGATTTTCTTCTGAAATGGCAGTTTTTAGTTTAGAAACGGCATCATCACAATAACTTACAAACTCGTAATCCGTAATTTGCAATTCTTCTAGAGTTTTGATGACTCCTAGATTTCTGATTTCGTGGTCTTCGGCTATTAGTACTTTATTAAACATCATTTTTAATGAATTGGAATAGACATATTTACTTGTAATCCTTTTTGTAGATTTTTTTCAAAATTAATATCTCCGCCAATGTTCTCAATACGGTTTTCCGTATTTTTGATTCCAGAAAGTTTTTTATTTTCTGCATTGCCCATTCCAAGGCCATTATCGGTGTATTTTATTTTTAAAATATTTTCAAATTTTTCAAATTTTACCGAAACTAATGTCGCTTGACTGTGTTTTTTCATGTTAATCATGAGTTCTCTAAGTGCATAGAAAATTTCTGATTGTATATTCTGAGAAACGTTTTGCCAAATATTCTGCTCGTTTCCTATGACTAAAACTTTTTGCTGAAGTGAAGAATAAGAAGAAATCATTTCAAAAAGCTTAACCGAAAATTCTTTTTTTATTTGTTTATTAATGTCTTCATGAGCAATGTCTCTTGATTCTTCGTACATTTTTTCTAGTTTATCAAGGAGTTTTTCTTTGTCTAGCTCTTCTTGATTTTCTACTTCTACCATAGTTTGGTATAAACCATTGGCTACTACATCATGTATTTTTTTAGAATATTTAATTTGAGTGTTTTTTACCTCAATTTCTTTTTCTTGTTCCAGTCTTTTTTTTCTTCTTAAATACCAAAATAAACCAACCAATAAACCTGTGACGAGAAATGCAATCGCCACTTTTTGTCTAAAAATGTGATTTTCTTTTTCTATATTTTCTGTTTTGGCTTTTTCGGTTTCATAGCGAATCAGTGCAAATTGATTTCTGGCTTTTGCTCTAGCTGTTTGCAAACTGTCATTCAGTTTTTGATATTCGAAAAAATATTTTTTTGAGTTTTCTGATTTTTCTAAAGCGATTAATTTTTCTAGTGCTTCTAATCTATCATCAGGATTTTCTATTTTTAATGCAACTTCGTACATTTTTTTAGCATAAAAAATAGATTTTAGAGGATTTATTTCTTTATAATAGTCTGCTAAAGTTCCATAGCTGGAATTAAGTCCCCAATAATCTTTTAAAATCGTTCTAATGAGTAAAGCTTTTTGAAAATAAGGCAAAACTTTGGTGTTTTTGTTTTCTAGGTACAAGCATCTTCCCCAATTGTTTAAAGCTCTTGCGTAACTTAAGCTATCTTGGGTTTTCAATGCTTTTTTATAATATGTTTTTGCACTTTGGTAATTTTTTTGATCTAAAAAATTATTTGCAATATTATTATAAAATATGAGCTTAGATAAAGAATTATTAGATTGATTAAGAGCTAAGAAATAATATTTTTCTGATTTTTTGTAATCCTTTAATTCAACATGTGCCAGTGCAAGATTATTATAATTAGATGACTTAATCTCTCTTGTAATCTCGTCATTCTTTTTGAGATATTTTTCCGCTTCTAATGAAGTTTCAATTCCTCCAAAATTATCACCTTTTTCTGTTTGAATAATGGCCATATTGACAAGACATTTAGCTACAAAGATGGAATCATTTTTTTTCAAAAAATCATCCTTTGCTAATGCATAATAAATATAAGCAGAGTCTTTTTCGCCAGCATCTCTCAAGTCTGTGGCTTTTAAATACGTTTTATTTTTTGCAGAATCAGATTCTACAGTGTTTTTAATGCAGGAAAATATAATGGTTAAAAATAAAAGTGGAATTAGTTTTTTCAACGGGAAAATTTTTACTCTAAATTACAAAAAAAGAGCAGACTTTTTAGTCTGCTCAAAAGTTAAATTTTTCAATTTTTTATTTCAATAACCCAAGTTCGCCGAAATGTTTTTTGAATTTGGCTACTTTTGGACCTACTACAGCGCTGCAATAAGGTTGATTAGGATTGATTTCAAAATAATTTTGGTGATATTTCTCTGCGCCCCAGAATTTTTCAAAAGGAACGATTTGAGTAACATATTTTCCGTTCCATTTTCCAGATTTTTCTGAATTTTCCATAGAGATTTGTGCTTCTTCTTTTTGTTTTTCAGAATGATAGAAAATTACGGAACGGTATTGTGTGCCGATGTCTTCACCCTGTCTGTTTAATTGTGTAGGATCGTGCAGGAACCAAAAAGATTCTAACAATTGCGAAAAAGAAATGACAGAAGGATCAAAAGCGATTTGTACCACTTCTGCATGACCCGTTTCACCTGTGCAAACTTCTTCGTAAGTAGGGTTTTCTTTATGACCACCAGAATAGCCAGAAGTTACAGATTCTACACCTTTCAGCATGTCAAAACATGCTTCTACACACCAAAAACACCCGCCACCAAACGTAGCATATTCTAGTTTTTTGTTTTCCATTTTAAGATTTTTTTTCTTTGAAACTTTATTTTCTTGTCCGTTACAAGAAATCAGTAAAATACTCATCAAAAATATAAAAAACTTTTTCATTTAGAAATAACGTTGTTGTTTTAATTTTTATTTTAATAATAGTTAAAATCTTTTGCCAATTCCTAACATTCCTGTGGTGTTCACTTTGTTTTCGCCTCCAAAATTTCGCCCTAATCCTGTTCCGATTTCTAAGACAATGTCGTTTTTTACCACCCATTTTCCTCCGAATTTAAATCCGACACCAAAATTGGTTTCTTTTTCTGTAGTATACATCGTGTATCCTCCATATTGAGAAGAAACATAATAAGATTTTTCTACATCTCCGCTGTTAATGCTGCAATATCCGCCAATATAAAAACCATTGGCTCTTTTTTTACCAAAATAATAATTATAATAAGGTGTTATACTGAACCCATTATTATCTTCTATTATATAGTCATCAAGAAGAAAAGAAGTGGTAACTCCAATTCCTGAATTTTCTGAAATAATTCTTTCGTATTCTACATTTACAGCTCCTAAAACTAATGCAACAGGATTTATCACAATGTCATTTGATTTTAAAGGTGTAGAATTTTGAGAAAATGTAAACGTGCTAACAGCTAGAGTAAAAATTGTAATCAGTTTTTTCATTGTATCATTTTTAATTAGTGCTAAAGTATTAAAATTTTTCTCAGAAAATCTTGATTGTAATCAATTTCAAAAAAAAACCGAAGAATTTCTTCGGTTTTTTATAAATATAAGGATTTTAAGTCTTAAGAAGTAGGAATTTCTCCTTTGAATAAGAAAGAAATAATTTCTTTGTTTACTTTATCCATCATTTCGCTGAACAAATGGAAAGACTCTTGTTTGTAAATTACCAATGGATCTTTTTGCTCATAAACTGCACCTTGTGAAGATTTACGTAAATCATCCATTTCTTTAAGGTGATGTTTCCAGTTTTCGTCTATAATGGTTAAACAGATGTTCTTCTCGAAATCATTAATCATAGATTCGCATTGTGTTTCATAAGCTTGCTTAAGATCAGTAACGATGGTAAGCGTTTTGGCTCCGTCAGAGAAAGGTACTTGTACGTTTTTGAACATGTGACCTTGCTGTTTAAACACATTTTCTATGATTGGGAATGAGTTTTCTTTCAATAAAACCAATCTGTTTTTGTAATCTTCTTCTGCTTTTTTGAAAACGATATCTGTGATTTCTCTTTCAGTTTTTGCTTTGAATTCAGCTTCAGTAAGTGGAGCTTCCATCGTGAAGAATTTGATGATTTCGTATTCAAATTCTTTGAATTGGTTGCCTCCTTTTGTATTGCTTACGATAGATGCTGCTACATCATAAATGGTATTAATGATGTCATATTTTAAATGGTCGCCAAACAATGCATTTTTTCTACGTTTGTAGATTACATCACGTTGTTTGTTCATTACATCATCATATTCTAGCAATCTTTTTCTGATACCGAAGTTGTTTTCTTCTACTTTTTTCTGAGCTCTTTCGATAGATTTGGTAATCATAGAGTGCTGAATTACTTCGCCTTCTTTGTGTCCCATTTTATCCATCATTTTTGCGATTCTTTCAGAACCGAAAAGTCTCATTAAGTTATCTTCCAGAGAAACATAGAATTGCGAACTTCCAGGGTCTCCTTGTCTACCAGCTCTACCTCTTAACTGTCTGTCTACACGTCTAGAATCGTGTCTTTCTGTACCTATAATTGCTAAACCTCCGTTTGCTTTTACGTCTCCTTGAAGTTTAATATCGGTACCACGACCAGCCATGTTGGTAGCAATAGTTACTACACCAGCTCTACCAGCTTCAGCTACGATGTCTGCTTCTTTTTTGTGCAATTTCGCATTCAATATATTATGCGGAATTTTTCTTAATTGAAGCGCTTTTGACAAGAACTGAGAAATTTCTACAGAAGTTGTACCAACTAGTACTGGTCTTCCTGCTGCGGTAAGTCTTTCGATTTCGTCAATTACAGCATTGAATTTTTCTCTGTTAGTTTTATAAACTAAATCTTGTCTATCGTCTCTGATGATAGGTCTGTTGGTAGGAATTACAACTACGTCTAATTTATAAATTTGCCAGAATTCGCCTGCTTCAGTTTCTGCAGTACCTGTCATCCCGGCTAATTTGTTATACATTCTGAAGTAGTTCTGTAACGTAATGGTAGCGAAAGTTTGAGTAGCAGCTTCGATTTTTACATTTTCTTTAGCTTCTATCGCTTGGTGAAGTCCGTCTGAATAACGTCTTCCTTCCATGATACGTCCAGTTTGCTCGTCTACGATTTTTACTTCTCCATCGATTACTACATATTCATCATCTTTTTCAAATAATGTATATGCTTTTAACAACTGGCTTAAAGTGTGAATTCTTTCAGATTTTACAGCATAATTTCTGAAAAGCTCTTCTTTTTGAGCAAATTCTTCTTCTTTAGTAAGATTTTTTGCCTCTAGTTCAGCAATCAAGGTTCCGATGTCTTCTAAAACAAAGAAATTGGCATCTTGGTTCCCTTGAGACATATATTCTACACCTTTGTCTGTAAGGTCTATTTGATTATTTTTCTCGTCGATTACAAAATAAAGGTCTTTGTCTACAATACGCATTCTCTTGCTATTGTCTTGCATGTATTCTCCTTCTGTTTTTTGTAAAAGGACTCTTATTCCTTCTTCTGAAAGGAATTTGATGAGGTGTTTGTTTTTAGGTAAACCTCTGTAAGCCTGTAAAAGTTTAAAACCTCCGTCTGTTTTATTACCTGCTGCAATTAATTTCTTCGCTTCGGTTAATAAATTAGAAACGATTTGTTTCTGAACAGCTACAATTCTGTCTACAGATGGTTTTAACACATCGAATTCTTGTCTGTCTCCTTGAGGAATCGGTCCAGAAATAATGAGTGGAGTTCTCGCATCATCAATTAATACTGAGTCTACTTCGTCTACAATTGCAAAGTTTAATTCACCTTGAACTAATTCTTCAGGCGAAGAAACCATGTTGTCTCTTAAATAGTCAAAACCGAACTCATTATTGGTTCCATAAGTGATATCTGCTTGATAAGCTTTTCTTCTCGCATCAGTATTCGGTTGATGCAAATCGATACAATCGATGCTTAAACCGTGGAACTGATAAATTGGTCCCATCCAAGCCGAGTCTCTTTTTGCCAAGTAATCATTCACAGTAACTACGTGAACACCACGACCAGGAAGTGCATTTAAGTAAATAGGTAGCGTTCCTACTAAAGTTTTACCTTCTCCAGTTGCCATTTCGGCGATTCTACCACTGTGAAGTGCAACCCCACCGATAAATTGGGTGTCATAGTGAACCATGTCCCAAACTACTTCTTTACCAGCAGCATCCCATTTATTTTTCCAGAAAGCTTTGTCTCCTTGAATTTGTACAAAATCTTTAGCAGCAGCTAATTCTTGATCATGTTCAGTTGCTGTAACGGTAAGTCCACCATTTTGAGCCAATCTTCTTGCAGTTTCTTTGATAACCGCAAAAGCTTCAGGAAGAATATCGTTCAATACTTTTTCTTCAATTTGATAAGAATCCTTTTTCAGCGTTTCAATTTGCCCAAAAAGTTTTTCTTTTTCGTCTACGTCAGAAGATTTTGCAATTTGCTCATGAACTTCTACTACCTGATTGGTAATGTGTTCTGTAGCTGCATCAATTTTATCTTTGAATTCTTGAGTTTTTGCTCTCAATTCATCATCCGAAAGCTCGGCAATTGCTGGCTCTACTTTCTTAATTTTGTCTACAACTTTTTTTATTTCTTTGAGGTCTTTAGCATTTTTGTCGCCTAAGAATCCTTGAAGAACTTTATTTAAAAAACTCATAATAATTGCTTTTGGCTAGTAGCAAAATGCTTCAGCCATATTAATGTTAAATTTATAAAAATTCAAAAAAAAGCCGATTGCCGATTGCCGACAGCCGACTGCATTTTTTAGTATTCGTCTTCGTTCCAGAGGAAGTCTTCGTCTGTAGGATAATCACTCCAGACTTCTTCTATGCTTTCATAGATTTCTCCTTCGTCTTCAATGGCTTGAAGATTTTCTACTACTTCCATTGGTGCACCTGTTCTAATAGCGTAATCGATAAGCTCTGCTTTAGTCATCGGCCAAGGTGCGTCGCTTAAATATGAAGCTAATTCTAATGTCCAATACATAATATTTAAATTTTTTGCAAAAGTATAAAATTAGGTGAGATTTCAAAATTTTTCTATCTGATTTTCAACAGATTTATAAAATCTAAACTTAATTTTTAATAATGTTCTAATATAATTGTTTTATCTCTTTCTCAAAAACCATTCCACAAAAATTTTTATGCCATTTTGGTATTTTGTTTTGGGTGAATAGTGAAATTAGTTATCGCTTTGACTTAAAAATTTAAGGAAATATAAAGCTTTTATTCAAAAATGACAAAATGTCCATCTTTCAACAAATGTTCTACTAAATGTGAACCAATAAATCCAGAACCGCCTGTTACTAAATAATTCATTTGTGCGTTTTACAAAGAGTAGCAAATTTAAGAATTTGGAAATGATTATGGTCAAATATAAAATAAATTTTCGTGCAGATTGAGCAAATTAGGCTGATTCTTTATAAATATGCTCAATCAGTAAAATCAGCGAAACATTTAATATCTTTTTCCTTATTTTTACTCAAAATTTTCTCAATGCAACTTAAAGGACAAATTCTCAAAATGTCTTCCGTTCTCGGAAATCCAATTCAGTATTACCTCAATCTTTCAGGAGATTTAATCTCTATGAATCAGCTATTTGGTAAAAATTTCAACATAAAACATGTTGGTTATCAGTGTGTAGAATGTGGTAAAGATGAAAAAATCTATAGAATGGGATTTTGTAAAAAATGTTTTTTCGAAAGTCCTTATGCAAGTGATACGATTCTAAAACCAGAACTTTCTACAGCGCATCTCGGCATTGAAGAGCGTGATTTAGAAGTAGAAAAAGAGATACAATTGCAACCCCATATTGTTTATTTGGCTTATACAGGTGATGTAAAAGTTGGGGTAACGCGCGAAAGTCAGATTCCTACACGTTGGATTGATCAAGGAGCTACTTTTGCCTTGCCAATTGCAAAAACTGAAAACCGCTATGAAGCGGGAATGATAGAAGTGGAACTCAAAAAACATATTGCAGATAAAACCAATTGGAGAAAAATGCTTCAAGACGACCGCGAAAGTGATGTAGATTTATTGGATTTTCGAAATCAGATTGCGGAACTTTTTCCTAAAGATTTTAAAAATTTTGCGATTGATGGTCAAGAAATGGTGCGTTTAGACTTTCCATATGAAGCACCTGCTAAAATTAATTCTTTCACACTAGATTCTAAACCAGAGTTTGAAGGGGTTTTAAAAGGAATTAAAGGGCAGTATTTGTATTTTAATGAAGGAGATTTTATCAATGTAAGAAGCCACGAAGGTTATGTGATTGAACTTGATATTCAATAATATAACTGAATTATAAAACTTAAAATAAAACAAGAAAATGCTGTAATCTTGTAACCCAAAAAGCTAATAACCAAATACTTTTGCTCTATGAAGAGAGCTTTACGAATTCTATTTTCCGTTATTTTTGGATTTGCTGTGCTTTTGGTTTCGGTGAATCTGTATTTCCATTATTGGTTGCAGCATCATTTGCCGCAGTATATTGAAAAAAAATCTCCGTATTATATTCATTATCAGGATTTAAACATAGAATTTGTAAGCGGAAATATTTCTGCTAGTAAAGTTAAAATTACTCCAAAACATATAGATAATCGAAAACTCTTACAGCTTAACGGAACTGTAGATTCTCTTTTTATTTCAAATCTTGGGATTTATGATGCCATTCTAAATAAGAAAATCAATGCTAAATACTTAAAGCTTTTTCGTCCAAATCTTCAGATTATTCTGCCAGAAAATCAAGATGCACATAAGAACAATAAGCAACCCTTGATTTCTAAAAATTTGATCATTAAAGACGGAAATGTGGAAATCTTAAGATTTGATAAAAGTAAATTTTTGTCAATTGAAAATTTAAGTCTAAGTATTGACAATCTGAAACATACAGAGAAAAATGTTACGCGTAAATTGCCAATTGTTTTTGATCAATATTCTATAAAAAGTAAAGCATTTCATTTTTATCCAGATGAAGTGTATCACATTTCAGCTGCCGAAATTAATACAGAAAATGGGCAAATGTCAGTGACAGATTTTTCAATGAAACCTTTGATGAGTTTTTCTGAATTTTCAAGAAAATTTCCTAGAAAATCACTTTTTGATATTTCTTCTCAAAAAATGAATTTCAAAGATATGGTATTGAAGAAGAATAAAATTAGTTTGTCTGAAGTTCGGTTTTCTGAACCTAATTTAACGTTGTATTCTTCTGAAAATCAGAATAAAAATAAAAATAAACCTTTTACTTATATTGTTGAATTACAAAATGTTTTCTTTGATAATGGAAAAGCAAAAATTATCAAAAACGGACAAAACAAGTTTTCCGTAGTCAACGTAAATGCTCATTTTGAACAATTGGTTTTAGATGAAAAAAATTCCAAAAATGAATTGCCTTTTCAGTATAAAAATTACCAAATTTCGGGAAGAAATATTTTTTTAGATGCTGGAAAATTCTATCAGTTGTTCATTAATAATGCTGATTTTCAGAAAAATTCTATGGATTTAAGAGGATTGCATTTACAGCCCAAGTTTACTAAAACCCAGTTTACTTCTAAAATTTCTACAGAAAAAGATTGGTATAATGTAAAAATTGCACAAACGAGAATTACTGATTTTCATTGGAAATTAAAAGATAGTCAACCGAAAATTAATATTGGTAATGTATTGATTAACAATTTACAAGCGCAAATTTATAGAAGTAAAAGTCCTAAAGATGATCTAACTAGAAAAAAACTTTACAGTGAATTGCTCCGTTCCATCAAATTTCCTCTTTTGGTGAAAAATTTGAACATTAGAAATTCAAATTTAATTTATGAAGAAGATTTGCCGAATGGAAATAAACCTGGGAAACTGACTTTCAGCCAATTTAATTTAAATGCACAAAATCTTAATTCAAATAAAGGTTTCAAAAATACGGTTATTCCGATTAAAATTCACACACAATTTATGAATGTAGCGCCTATGAAAGTAAACTGGAGTTTTGATACAGCAAATCTTCAGGATGACTTTTCGATTTCAGGGCAAATTAATGATTTACCAGCCGAAAGTATTAACGCTTTTGTTACGCCCTATTCTCATAAAAAAGTAGAAGGGAATATTCACGAAGTGCGATTTAATTTCAAAGGAAATCGTCATGAAATTTCTGGAAATTACACGATGAAACATGAAAATGTGAAAGTGAAAGTTTTAGATGAAAAAACGAGAAAAGAGAAGAAAGTATTGAGTGCGGTTACAAATTTAATCGTCCGAACCAATTCTAAATCCGAAACAGAAAATGTAGAAGTTCACACCACTAGAAATCCTACGAAATCATTTTTTAATTTGCTTTGGAAAGGAGTAGAAGAAGGTTTGAAGAAAACTTTGGTGGGTAAAAATGTAGAAAAAACTGAGAAAACGGTAAAACAGGTAAAGCAAAAGTTAGGTTTGCAAGATTCTGTAAATCAAAAAGAAAAGCCTAAAAAAGAAAAAGGATTTTTTAAAAATTTATTCAAAAAATAAACCGCAGAAATTTCTGCGGTTTGATTTTATGGTAGATTAGAAATTATTTTTTCAATTCTTTAATTCCCATTTCATAGAGTGCAAAACTCATCAAATCTGTGTTTTCACCAATAACTTGGTCTGTACTTCTACCAGCTCCATGTCCTGCATTTACTTCAATTCTGATTAAAGCAGGGTTGTTACAACTTTGTTTTTCCTGTAATTCTGCACCGAATTTAAAAGAATGCGCCGGAACTACTCTGTCATCATGATCACTCGTGATAATCATCGTAGAAGGATAACAAACGCCTTTTCTAACATTGTGAACTGGTGAGTAAGATTTCAAATACTCGAACATTTCTTTTGAATCTTCCGCAGTTCCGTAATCGAAAGACCAACCAGCTCCTGCTGTAAATTTATTGTATCTTAACATATCAAGAACGCCAACTCCAGGGAAAGCTACTTTCGCTAAATCAGGTCTCATCGTCATGGTTGCGCCAACTAATAAACCACCGTTTGAACGACCAGAAAGTGCCATAAATTCTGGTGAAGTGTAACCGTTTTTCTGTAAATATTCACCTGCAGCTATAAAATCTTCAAAAACATTTTTCTTTTGCATTTGTGTTCCAGCTACGTGCCATTTTTTGCCGTATTCACCTCCTCCTCTAAGATTTGGAACGGCATAAATTCCGCCGTTTTCCATCCAGATTGCATTGACTACGGAGAAATTTGGAGTTACAGAAATATTGAAACCGCCGTAACCGTATAAAATAGTTGGATTTTTACCGTTTAGTTTAATTCCTTTTTTGTAAGAAATCATCATGGGCACTTTTGTTCCATCTTTTGAAGTGAAAAATACTTGCTTAGAAACATAATCTTCTGGATTGAATTTTACGTTTGGTTTTTGGTAAATTTCAGAAGTTCCATTTTCTACATTGAATTTATAAGTAGTTCCCGGCGTGATATAATTGCTGAAAGAATAATACAATTCTTTTGCAGTTTCTTTGCCACCAATATTAGAAGCGGTACCGACTCCAGGAAGAGTGATTTCTCTAACCAATTTACCATTATAATCGAACTGTTTCATGTAAGAGACAGCGTCTTTCATGTATTTAGCGAAGATATAACCGCCACCAGTTGAAGCACTTAATACGTTTTCGGTTTCTGGGATAACGTCTGTCCAAACAGAAGGATTTTTAATGTCAAATTTCTGCAATTTCATGTTTGGAGCATTTTTATCGGTCATGATGTAGATAAAATCTCCTTTGGTGTCTAAAACATCGGTATTGTAATCATATCCTTTTTGAATCGCAATCCAGTCGGTGTTATTTTTAAGGTCTTTGACGTACAATTCATTTCCGTTGGTTGCAATTGAAGCATTTAGAATCAAGAATCTTTCGTCATCTGAAACGCCAATGTTCATATATCTGCGTTTAAAATTTTCATCGCCGATGATATGTTTGTCTTCGGATTGCTTGGTTCCTAATTTATGGAAATAAACTTTGTGCATGTCTGTTTTCACAGAAAGTTCAGAGCCTTGTACTTTTCCGTAACTAGAGTAGAAAAAACCTTCGTCTCCCAACCAAGAAGCGCCAGAAAATTTAACATCGGTAATGGTTTCGTCTATTTTTTCTTTGGTAATCGCATTGATGATGACAATTTTTTGCCAATCGCTTCCTCCTTCAGAAATATTGTAAGCTGCAAGTGTTCCTTTTTTGTTAAAAGACAAGCCAGACATAGAAGTAGTTCCTTTTTCTGAAAATTTATTCGGGTCAAGGAAAACTTCGGTGTTGCCATTTTTATCTGTTCTGTAGAGTACAGATTGTGCTTGTAAACCGTCATTTTTATAGAAATATGTATAATCTCCTTCTTTAAATGGAGCAGAAATTTTCTCGTAGTTCCAAATGTTTTTTAACTGTGCACGAATTTCTTCACGAAACGGAATTTGATTAAGATAATTTTGTGTAAAAGCCACTTCACGCTGAACCCAATCTTTAGTATCTTCAGCACGATCGTCTTCTAACCAACGAAAAGGATCTGCCACTTTAGTCCCAAAATATTCGTCCGTATGTTCTACTTTTTTGGTTTCAGGATAGTTCAATGAATTTTTCATAACTTGTGATGAGCACGAGGCAAGGAATAATCCTGCTAATGCCATAGTGAATGTATTGATTTTCATTTGTTGAGAATTTCCTCAAAAATAAATAAAAAAACCGAAGAATTTCTTCGGTTGGTGTGGAATTATTTTTTTTCGACTTTAAAGTTCTTAAAACCTTTATCATTTTTGATGACTAAGTAGTAAATTCCTTTAGGATAAGAGGTTATGCTGATTTTATCTGTATTAGGAATACTTTGTAAAACTTTTCCAGAAGAGTCCATTAAGGTTAAGTGATATTTTTCTGAAGTTTTGCTCTGTACATACACAAAATCACTACTTGGATTAGGGTAAATATTTACCGAAAGTTCTGGTTTCATAATGTCATCTGTGGCTAATCCTGAAGATGTAGCCAACCAAATTACAGAATTAATTAAAAGAGGTCTATGATTTCCCGATGCATCTGCAAAATAGCCATCATATAAATTATCTCCAGTGTCTCCAGTTCCATCATCAGGAACGGAACTGTCTCCTAATGCGCAAACTTTTCCAGCTCCGTAAGTTGCTGTAGCAAACATTACATTGGTGGTTCCTGTGGTTGAAGCTCCTGTTTTAAAAACCAAACCTTGAACGGAAGGATTAGCGGTTTTATTAAGCGTCATACTTGCACCCGCAGAAAACTGCATAGCTCTAGGAGTTCCAGCGCTTCCATTTAAAATAGTATTAGACGGAATATTGGCAAAATTAGTAGTAGTTTGTGAAAAAGTCACTACATCAAACGTAATTCCGAAAGGATTGGCAACTACAGAATTGGTAGAGACTAAATCATTCCAAATAGCTGGAGAATCCCAACCGTCACCATTTCTATCACTATTGTCATGGTCGGCAATCATATAAAGTCCGCCTCCGTTTTTCACGAAATTAATAATAGCGTCTTTTTCTGCCATCGTAAATTGGCTATTTGGTTCGGTAACGATAAATACTTTGTAATTAGATAAATCTTGGTTGTTATTTGGATTTCCATAAGAAATTACACCTCCTGTTCTTGGGAGTGTTTCTACGTAGTATCCTTGTTTTACTAAATCAATTGCCCATGCACTTATTCCGCCAGTCCAATAAGTTTCTGATGTAGAAGCGGTAATTCCGCTTTGTGCGGGAGTAGGAATTCTTTGTGGATTAGATTCTCCACCAGATTTAGAATCTGCATCAATTACCCAATCTGCGTTTCCTGCCATTTCGGCTTTTGTGGCATCAAATAAAATTTTGATTTGGGCATTGGTTGATAAAAATACAATTAAGGTAAAAACGGATAATATTTTTTTCATAAATAAACTTGCTATAAAAAGGGAAGCGAAGTTACAGATTTTCAATGCAATGACAAAGAATTTTTTTTGATGAATAATAACATAAAAAAACCTCAGCGAAAAGCTGAGGTTTTTAAGATTTTATAACGCTTAAATTATGCGTTTGGTTCTACAGATACAAAAGATCTGTTGTTTGCTTTCTTAGTAAAAACTACTTTACCGTCTACTAATGCATGCAAAGTGTGGTCTTTACCCATTCCCACGTTTTCACCTGGGTGGTGTTGTGTACCTCTTTGTCTTACAATAATATTACCAGCAATAGCGCTTTGTCCACCGAAAATCTTCACACCTAATCTTTTAGAGTGAGATTCTCTACCGTTTTTGGAACTACCAACTCCTTTCTTGTGTGCCATTTTATTTTAAGGTTTTTTGGTTTTTTAAATTAATCTTCAGTGTCTTTTTTTGCAGTTTTTTTAGCAGCTGGTTTCTTAGCTGGTTTTTCTTCTGCTACTACTTCTTCAGTTGTTTCTTTTTTGGTAGCTTTTTTAGCTTTTGGAGCATCTGCACCACCAATTGATACAATTTGAATTTGAGTTAATTGTTGTCTGTGACCATTTTTCACTTTGTAACCTTTTCTTCTTTTCTTTTTGAAAACGATTACTTTATCTGCTTGTACATGGTCTAGGATTTCTGCTTGAACAGAAACACCCTCTACAGCTGGGGCACCTACAGTGATTGCTCCGTCAATAGTAAGAAGAACTTTGTCAAAAGAAACGTTGTCTCCTTTTTCTCCTTTTAGACGGTTTACAAACAACTTTTGGTTTTGCTCAACTTTGTATTGAAGCCCTGCTATCTCTACGATTGCTAACATTGTTTATAATTTTTTTTAGTTAATTCAGGGTGCAAAAGTAAGAAATATTTTTGAGTTATCCACAATAATGCTAAAATTTTTTATTTACACTGATAAATTGTAAATTTGAAATTACTTAATAAACTATATGAAACGAGACCTCTACATTGATTTTGCCAAAGGTTTGGCTACTCTTTCCATTATTTTTATTCATACTGCTTTTTGGAGTGGTCAACTTTATCTTCCTTCGGAAGTGAGAACGTTGAGTTTACTCATAGATGTTCCTGTATTTTTTGCTTTAAGTGGCTTAACTTCTGGGAATAATGTAGAGAAAACTTTATACAGATTGCTGAAACTTCAAGTCACCTATATGATTTTCGTGACGTTCTTATTTTTCTTGGATGGATTTATGAAACTCGGAATCTTCAATATTTTTGGAGCAGAAGGGATGCAATCCTATTATACGGTTTTCGGGACTAAATATGGTGTTCCAAATTTAGATTCAGCTTTTAATTGGGATATGCTCGGCAATTGGTGGCTTCACAGCTATAGCAATTGTGATAGTTTTCCTGTAGTGATGGGAAGTTTCTGGTATCTTAAAGTCTATTACATCGTAACTGTTTTTGGAGTTTTAGCCTTGAAATTTTTCCCAAAACACATCAAATGGTTAATAGGAGTTTGTTTAGCGCTCACGATTTATTTCAATATTGATAACGATGTGATGAAAAACTTTGCACCATATTATCCGAGCGGACAAGTTGGTTACGTAGCTTTTTATCTTGCTATTTTCTTAATCGCTACTCAATTGAAAGGAAAAAAAATTAAAAATGTTTTTATTCCAGTGTTGTATGGATTGGTAGCTTTGAGTTTGGTTTTGGTTTTCTGGTATTTCGGGAACGAAGTTTTCTATAAATTTAATAAGCAAAAATTTCCGCCAAAAATTCCTTACATCGTGTGGAGTTTACTTTCTTTAGTAACGATTTTTGTATTGTATAATCGATTGAAAATCACCAAGGATAATTTTATTAACTACATTGGTAAAAACGCCATTTTCTATTATTTTGCGCAAGGAATGAGCTCTTCGGTGGTGTATTTTTTAATTCCGCCACTCAAAGAAAGCGTAAATATTTGGGTTTTGATGGTGATTGTGTATGTTCTGAATGTGATTTTAGCTATTCTTTTCGCAGAAGTTTTGAAAAAAGTAGACGATTATGGCTGGAAAGTTTTAGAATTTCTAAGAAAGAAAACTGCCGAGAATTAATGTAAATTTGTAAAAAATTTAGAAATAAAATGTTCAAATTAAAATTACCTACAGATCCACGTTGGGCAAATATAGCAGAAGGAAATTTAGAAGAAATCCTTACAGATCACGCTTGGTGCGAACAAAAAGCTGCCACTAATGCGATTGGTTTAATCACCATGATTCCTGAACATACAGAAATTGTGACCGAACTTTTGGCAATTGCACAAGAAGAAATGGACCATTTCAATCAAGTGCACGAAATCATCAAAAAAAGAGGTTATATTTTAGGAAGAACCAGAAAAGACGATTATGTAAATCAACTTTTTAAATTCATTATTCAAGGAAGTAGAGAAGATTTAATTATAGACAAAATGCTTTTTGCAGCGATGATTGAAGCGAGAAGTTGTGAGCGTTTTAAAGTTTTGACAGAAAACATAAAAGACGAAGAACTCAAAGAATTCTACAAAGAGCTCATGATTTCTGAAGCCAATCATTACACTACTTTCATCGGTTTCGCAAGACAATTAGGCGACCCAGAAAAAGTAAACAAACGCTGGGAAGAATGGTTAGAATATGAAGGCGAAATCATAAAATCTTACGGAAATAAAGAAACCATTCATGGTTAAAAATAAAAAAGCTCATCAATTTTTGATGAGCTTTTTTGGTAAAATTAAAGGGGGTTAATCTTTGTTGCCACTTCTTGATACAATTGCGATAATTGCAATAAGAGCTACTGCTCCTATAACCCAATAAAGCGGATTAGTGTACCATTCTTCTGTGGTGGTAGTAGTAGAAGTGGTTACTTCTACTGCTTTTTCTTGTGCAAATGCTAAAAAGCTAACCAATAATGCAAATAAACTTGCACTCATTTTCTGTAAATTTTTCATAGGTCTTGTGATTTAATAGTTGTTAATATTTTGGTGTGGTAAAAGTAGAATGAAACATTAAAATTTAGTTTACATTTTTTATCAGAAAGTTTATGAAATTATTATCTTTACTGCGATATTTTTAAGAAAGTGAGAATTAAAAAGCCAAAACCCGAAGACTACTTAAATCTTTTCGTGAAATCTTTCTTGAAAGGACTGATTATCATTGGTCCTATTGCGGCGACTTTGTATCTCATTTTTTTGGTTTTTGATACCATTGATAACATTATTCCGTTTGAAAAATTCTTCCCTTTCCTCAATAGAACTGGAGTTGGTTTTTTGTCTTTGATTCTATTTATTTCTGGAGTAGGTTATTTCTTTAACAAATTTGTTTTTGGGAAAGTCGTTTTCGAGAGTTTAGACCATTTTTTAGAAAAAACACCAGGAGTAAAACATATTTACACACCTACTAAAGATGTAATGTCTTCATTTGTAGGAGATAAGAAAAAATTTAATACGCCAGTTTGGGTAAAAACCAATGAAAATCCAGAAATCTGGAGAATAGGATTTTTGACTCAAAAAGAAATGGGCGAAGTTGAAAAACACAATTTCGTGGCGGTGTATTTGCCTCATTCTTACGCTATTTCTGGCTGGGTGATTGTCACCGAAGAAAAAAATATAAAACCTGTAGTGGGAATGAACGCTGCCGAAGCTATGAAATTTGCAGTTTCTGGTGGAGTAGCAGGTTTCCACAGTGATAAAAACGTCTTCAAGGCACCGGAATGAGATTTAGGTAAAGACAAAGGTTTAGAAATTTAAAATTTTGTCAAAAAATGGTAGTGTAATTCACTCAACCTCAACCTTAATCTTAATCTAAAATGAAACTTCCTTACGCAGAACCCTTCCGCATAAAAATGGTGGAAGAAATTTCGCAATCTACACGCGAACAAAGAGAAATTTGGCTTCAAGAAGCACATTATAATTTATTTAATTTAAAATCCTCTCAGGTTTTTATCGATTTGCTTACTGATTCAGGAACGGGAGCAATGAGTGATAAACAATGGGGAGAACTCATGACGGGAGATGAATCTTATGCAGGTTCTCGCTCTTTCGAAAAACTCCAAAAACAAGTCGAAAAATTAACGGGATTTCAGTTTCTTTTACCCGTTCATCAAGGTAGAGCCGCAGAAAATGTGCTTTTTTCTACGATGATTAAAGAAAATGACATCATTCCTGGGAATTCTCATTTTGACACGACAAAAGGTCATATAGAATTCAGAAAAGCTCATGCTGTAGATTGTACGATTGATGAGGCTTTTGATATAGAAAATCTTCATCCTTTCAAAGGGAATTTAGATATTCAGAAATTAGAAAAAGTTTACCAGTCTTATCCGAAAGAACAAATTCCGTTTTGTTTAATTACCATTACTTGTAATACTTCTGGCGGACAACCCGTTTCTTTGGAAAATATAAAAGCGGTTAAAAATCTCTCGGATCAATACGGAATTCCGGTGATTTTTGACGCTGCGAGATTTGCCGAAAATGCTTATTTCATCAAACAAAGAGAAGAAAATTACAAAAATTGGAGCATCAAAGAAATCTGTAAAGAAATGTTTTCTTACGGAATTGGGATGACCATGAGTTCTAAAAAAGATGGTTTGGTGAATATTGGTGGTTTTATCGCTTTAAATGACGAAGAAATTTTCAGAAAAGCGTCTAATTTTACTATTATTTATGAAGGTTTTATCACTTACGGAGGAATGGCAGGAAGAGATATGTCTGCACTTGCGCAAGGTTTAGACGAAGCCACTGAATTTCCATATTTGGAAAGCAGAATTTCTCAAGTAGAACTTTTGGGAAATCTCTTGATAGAATACGGAATTCCTGTTCAGAAACCAATTGGCGGTCACGCTGTTTTCTTAGACGCGCTTAAATTTTTACCCAATATCAAAAGAGAAGAATTTCCTGCGCAAACATTGGCTTTAGAAATCTATAAAGAAGCTGGAATTAGAGGGGTAGAAATAGGAACTATTTTGGCAGATAGAGATCCAGAAACCAGAGAAAATCGCTATCCGAAGCTGGAATTGGTAAGATTGGCATTGCCAAGAAGAACCTATACGGATAATCATATTCGGTATATTGCAGCAGCGCTTAAAAATGTTTTTGACCGAAGAGATGATATTACAAGAGGTTGCAAAATCACTTGGGAATCAGAGATTTTAAGACATTTTACAGTAAAGTTAGAGCAAGTATAAAAAATGCCGAGAATTTTCTCGGCATTTTATTTTTTATAAAGTTTTTTAGTTGTCGATATCAAAAGACACTCCAATATTTACTGCAAATTGATTGTTTAAATTATCAAAAGCAATTTCAGATTTTTTGTATTTCGCGATTGGGAATTGCATTTCTGTATAAAGTCCAAAACCTTTATCGAAGAAATATCTAGCTCCAAGATGTCCACCGAAATTTTTAAGTCCAAGGTTTAATCCAGGATATACATCTACATTTGAAGGAAGTTTCAAAACGCTTCCAAGGTTAGCATTTAATCTTACTTTTAAATCAAATCTATCTCCGAATTTTGGAATTTCTCCACCAATTTCTTTTACGCCAAGAAGATATCCAGCTTGTGCACCAATTGAGAAACTCTCACCTAAACCATAATCTACAGAAGAAACAATACCTGTTCCTCCATCTTGTAAATTAGCACCTATGTTTACTTTTACATCACCTGCTCCTTTATATGCATCGGTTTGAGCCATAACTAAACCTACTGTGAAGATCATTGCGCTTGCAAAAATTTTTTTCATAATTTTAATTTTATTGAATTTAAAACTTTGGCAAAGATAAAAATTAAATTTTTAAAATTTTGTGCACCTAATAGCCGCTGTTCGTTCTTAATTTTATCATAAATTTATTTTAAAAAAAATATTGTGCATTTAAAAAATTATTCTACATTTGTAGAGTAAATTTTATTTTTGTAGAAATGAATAAGTTAACCGAAGCCGAAAAAGAATTAATGGAAATACTTTGGGACAAAGAAAAAGCTTTTATGAAAGATATTATAGAAGCTTTCCCAGAACCAAAACCTGCGACAACTACCATTGCAACTTTGCTCAAAAGGATGCAAAATAAAAATCTGATAGATTATAAAACTTTTGGCAACTCTAGAGAGTATTTTCCTTTGGTAGAAAAAGGAAATTATTTTGCCAAAGAAATGCAAGGCTTAATTGGTAAATTTTTCAATAATTCTGTAACGCAATTTGCGTCGTTCTTTACAGCTAATTCTAAATTAAGCGAAAAAGAACTGATTGAAATAAAGAAAATTATAGAAGCAGAAATTCAGAAAAAGAAAGACTAATGGAAACTTATATTTATAAAATGATTGCACTTTCTGCAATTTTCATTTTACTGTATTTTGTTTTTTTAGAAAAAGAAAAGAACCATCGTTTTAAAAGGTTTTATCTTTTAAGTAGTGCTTTATTTTCTGTGTTAGTACCTTTACTATCAATCCATTACGGAAGTATTGAAGTGGTCGAAAGGATTAATCAAAATAATACAGAAATAATGATTTTACCAGAAACCAAATTGGTAGAATCATCCATTTTTACTAAAGAAAATGTTTTTTGGGCAATTTACATTTTGGGATTTTCAATTCTGTTTCTAAAATTTTCTTGGGGAATTTTTAAACTTATAAAAGAAATTAAATTTTCAGAAAAAATAAAACAAGACCATTATCAATTCATTTTAAAACAAAATAAATTTACACCTTACAGTTTTTGGAACTCTATTTTTCTTAATAAAAGTGATTTTTTAGAAGGGAAAATAGATTATAAAATTATTCTTCACGAGAAAGCTCATGTGAATCAAAAACACAGCATTGATGTGATTTTTATAGAAATTATGCTTTGCGTTTTCTGGTTCAATCCTGCATTCTATTTTTATAGAAAAGCAATTGTTACTAATCATGAATTTCTGGCAGATGAAGTGGTTTTAAGTCAAAATAATGATATAATTAGTTACCAAAAGCTCGTACTAGACCAACTTATTTCGGAGAAAATATTATTTACACATCCATTTAATTTACACAACACTAAAAAAAGAATTGTTATGATGACCAATAAATTAACTAAAATAGCCAAAATGAAGTCTTACTTGACTTTACCAATATCTGCATTATTATTTTTTGCTTTTGTAGAAAAAGTGCCTGCAAAAATTGAAAATACAGTAAACAATTCTCTTCAAAAAATTGTTAAAAAAGGAGAGGCGCAATTTTCAGAAACTCAAGTTTCAAATATTGAAAAAAGCGCATTTAAAAATGAAATGATCTCAATTAAAAAAGATACCATTAAACCTAAAAAACAAAAGGTAGAAAAAGTTAAGGAAGAAAATACAGAAATGATTCCACCTCCACCTCCTGTAAAAGAAATTTCTTCTCAAACAGAACCAGAATTTCCTGGAGGACTTGCAGCATTAAGAAATAAATTAGCTGAAAATTTTGATGTGAGTAAAATGAAAAATTCTAAAGGAACATTAAAAGGTGTCCTTATAATAATTGTTTCTGAAGATGGTAAAAGTTATAATGCTAATTATCAATTTGATGATGGAAATTTCAAAACAGCAGCCAAAGATGCTCTAGAAAAAACCTTAAAAGGAGTCGAGTGGAAGCCAGGTACGCTAAATGGAAAGCCAGTCGCATCTCAATTTAAAATGCCAATAACCATGAATTTTAATTAAATCATTAAAGAGCAGAAATTTCTGCTCTTTTTTTTGTCTTTATTCTTTTATCTTTGTTCTTTATTCTAAAATATGAATTTCAAACTCCATTCAGAATTTGCGCCAACTGGTGATCAACCTACAGCTATAGAAAAACTCTCCGAAGGTTTACAAAACGGAGAGAAATATCAGACTTTGCTTGGTGTTACCGGTTCTGGTAAGACTTTTACCATTGCAAATGTGGTAGAAAAAGTTCAAAAGCCAACTTTAGTTTTAGCGCATAATAAAACTTTGGCGGCTCAACTTTTTATGGAATTCAAGGAGTTTTTCCCAGATAATGCGGTAGAATATTTCGTTTCTTATTACGATTATTATCAGCCAGAAGCTTACATTGCTTCGTCTGGAACTTATATTGAGAAAGATTTGTCTATCAATGAAGAAGTAGAAAAACTAAGACTTTCGGCTACGGCAAGTTTACTTTCCGGAAGAAGAGACGTTTTAATTGTGGCTTCAGTTTCTTGTATTTACGGTATCGGAAATCCTACAGAGTTTAATAAATCTTTAATTGAGCTAGAAGTTAATTCTAAAATTTCTAGAACGGCGTTTCTTCATAAGTTGGTAAATGCGCTGTATTCCCGAAGTGTAAACGAATTTGCGAGAGGTACATTTCGAGTAAAAGGAGATGTGATAGATGTCTATCCAGCTTATGCTGATAACGGAATTAGAGTGCAATTTTTCGGAGATGAAATTGAAAAAATTCAAAGTTTTGATGTCATTTCAGGAAACGTAACTTCTAGTTTTGACCGAATTAATATTTATCCTGCCAATTTATTTGTTACTTCCAAAGAAACTTTAAACGGAGCGATTAGAGAAATTCAAGACGATTTGGTAAAACAAGTCGACTTTTTTAATTCTATTGAAAAACCAATTGAAGCCAAGCGTTTACAAGAACGTACTGAATTAGATTTGGAAATGATAAAAGAACTCGGGTATTGCTCTGGAATTGAGAATTATTCTCGTTATATGGACGGAAGAATGCCTGGTTCTAGACCTTTCTGTTTACTCGATTATTTTCCGAAAGATTATTTGATGGTCATTGATGAATCTCACGTAACCATTCCGCAAGTTCATGCAATGTATGGTGGTGATAGAAGTAGAAAAGAGGCTTTGGTGGAATACGGATTCAGACTTCCTGCTGCAATGGATAACAGACCGCTGAAATTTCCAGAATTTGAGGAAATGCAGAATCAAGTGATTTACGTTTCGGCGACTCCTGCTGATTATGAATTGGAAAAATCTGGCGGAATTTACACCGAACAAATTATCAGACCAACTGGACTTCTTGACCCAATTATCGAAGTAAGACCTACCATGAATCAAATTGATGATTTAATTGAGGAAATTCAAAAAAGAGTAGAAGAAGACGAACGTGTTTTGGTGACGACTTTAACCAAGAAAATGGCAGAAGAATTGACCAAATATTTTACCAGATTTGGTATTAGGACTCGATATATTCACTCAGATGTAGAAACTTTGGAGCGTATTCAAATTATGCAGGATTTGAGAACGGGATTATTTGATGTTTTGGTGGGTGTAAATCTTTTGAGGGAAGGTTTAGATTTACCAGAAGTTTCGCTGGTAGCAATTCTAGATGCAGATAAAGAAGGAATGTTGCGTTCTCGTCGTTCTTTGGTTCAAACCATTGGTAGAGCTGCGAGAAACGTAAACGGAAAAGCAATTATGTACGCAGATAAAATCACCAATTCTATGCAAAAAGCGATTGATGAAACCAATTATCGTCGCGAAAAACAAACGCAGTACAATTTAGAACACAATAAAGTACCGACTCCGCTCAATAAGAAAATTTCTGAAAATTTAGTGGGAAGAAGCAAAGATTTCCCAGATTCTCAATACACGCAGAAAGAAATTATTCGTCAAGTTGCAGAAGAACGCGAAACTTACGGAAGCGTAGATGTAGAAAAACTCATCGCCGAAAAACAAAAAGCAATGGAAGCCGCTGCGAAAAATCTAGATTTCATCACCGCCGCGAAATTAAGAGATGAGATTGTAGCGTTGAAAGGGTAAAAAATGTAACTCGTGAAATTGAATAGTTGTAAAATCGTAAAGTTGTTTTTAAAATATTAAGAATTTTAATAAGCAATAATTCAAAGTTTTACAAATCCACAACTTTACGAATTTGCAGAAAATTAAAACTTATAAACCCTTTTCTTCGGTTTTTCATAATTCACTTCGCCGCGAATTGGAGTCAGTAAATCCATTAAACCATTGATTTTTATTTCATAAATGGTAGAAAGTTGCATGCCGAGTTTTCCTTTTGGCATTCCTTGTCGGTGAAACCATTCTAAGTAAGAAATGGGCAAATCTGCTAAAACAATTCCAGCATGTTTTCCGAAAGGCATTTTTACCTCGCAGATTTCTTTTAGTATTTCGGGGTTAATTCCTTGCATTTTTTTAAATATCAATGTCAATTTTTGATTGAAGTGGCTTTTCACTTTCGGGAAGAACAATGTCGTTCGGAGAATCTTCTGTTTCTTCAGAAAATTCGTCTCCATAAATTTGCATCAACAGAATAGTTATAGAAACTAAAATTGGCCCGAAAATTAAACCTAAAAATCCAAAAATCTTTAGCCCTAAAATAATTCCAAATACAGTATTAAGAGGATGGATGTTTTCTAATTTTTTTAAAAAAGTAAACCTAAAAATATTGTCTACCAATCCTACAATAATAAATCCGAAGCCTAGAACACCTAATCCACCAAAAGTGTCGCCACTTGCAAGCATAAATAAACCAACCGGAACATAAATAATAGCAGCTCCCACAATTGGAATCATACTGCCAATAAAAGTAAGGATAAACAATAATAAAGGACTTGGCGCACCGAAAATAAAATAACCAATTACCGCAATAATCGCTTGTCCAAGAGCAACTACGGGAATTCCTACTGCATTGGCAATCACCATTTTTCTGAATTTTTCGCCAATTTTTTGGTCATTCGCTTTCTTTAGAGGAGAAATTGAAGTAAGAATTCTTTCGAATAATCTTCCTTTAGTAAGCATAAAGTACAATATGAAAAACATGCCCACAATTATACTAATCATATTAACCGTAGTATTCAGAATAGCAGTGGAAGCTTGCGTAGCAAATCCTGTGATTTTTTCTAGATTTCCGCCGCTTAATATTTCAAACCCTGTTTTGGCACGAATATAAGTTTCTATTTTTTCAAAAAATTGAGTAATACTTTCTGTATAAGCTTTTGCATCACTTATTTTATTCACTAAAACTTCAATGGTGAAATACGTGGGAATCACAATAATAACTAGACAAATTAAGATAATGACCAATGCAGCAACCCAAGATTTCCAGCCTTTTTCTTCGACGAGTTTAAAATTCCAATTTCTAGAAATAATATATAACGTGATGGCTCCCAACAAGGAAGGCAAAAAATCACTAAGATTGTATAATATTATCGCTGAAAGAATGATAATAACCGCCAACATGAAAACTTGACGGATTTTGTTATTGCTGATTTGGTCTGGGTGCATTTGTTTTGTTTTAATGCGAATTTAATAAAAAAAGCAACAGTAAAATCTGTTGCTTTCTTTAAATTGTTTATAAAATTTTAAGATTTTACTTCGTAAGGTGCTCCGCAAATCGCCGAATAGATAGAATATCTTGCAGTAAAGAAAAACGGATAGGTAAATAGAACTCCAACTAAGCAAAATAAAACTCCTGCAGAAGCTATGATTCCTGCTAAAAGCCACAATACTAATACCGTGATAAAATTAGCATGAACCAAAGAAAATGATTTTCTAATGCCTTCTATTGCTGAGGTATTTTCAAAAAATACAATCGGTAATCCTATGAAAAATGCAAAAGAAAGATACATGCCAATCAGCATATTGATTTCTAAGCCAGCTTGAATAAGCGCTGTAGTAATGAATCCGTAAATAATGATTTGTGCGGTATTTTGTCTGAAACCAATGAATAAATCACCAAATTCTACCTCTTTCTTAGCATTGAATTGATAAGAAATGTAAATAATTCCTACCACTAATGGAGCCAATAACGCCGAAGTAATACTTTTAGAAATCACTTCAGAAATCATTACGGCAGTAGTTCTGGCCGCTTCTAAACTGTTTTGTAATTCTGTAATAGCATTAAGGTCATACTTTTTATCTTCTACAAAATCATTCATGACTCTCATGACTTCATTTTGATAATCTCCACCGCCTGGAATCAAGAAAGACAACAGACCATTAAAGATGAAATACGCTAAAAGGTAAATGACTACAAAGACTAATGCATATAAAAAAGTTCCCGTAAAATTTTCGAATGCATGAGAAAGAATACTTCCTATTTCCTTTTTGGGTGTAATAGGTTGGTTTACTTCGGTAAAATTTTCCATAATTTTTTCAATTGAGTTCTACCAAAATTAGTTATTTTTCTCAAAGTTTCGTTACATTTTATACAAATTTAATGCTGAAGAATCTTTTGAATAAAGTATAAATAATAGCATTCCAAAAAGGATAAGTGAATAAAAATCCTACGAAAAATAAAATAAATCCGCTATAACTGAATAAAAATGCGATGATAGCACACGGTAAAACAATTTTCCAATTTGCCCAAGCTACTTTTGCGCTGATATTGATGGCTTCTAGCATTCTCATTGGCGTAAAATACAATAACGGACCTACAAAAACAGTAAGAAACACCCATAAAAATGAAGCTGGGAAAAAATATTTTTTTAGAAAATAATTAAAAGTTCCCCAAAAAAGAAAATATCCCAATAGCTTAAAAAAAGTTGAACCTTTAAAACCATCAAAAATTTCATTTGTTGATATATACTTTTTTTCATCAAACAATGTATAAACCCTAAAAAAACCAATGTTTAATGGGTAGATTAATGACATTGAAGCAATCAATGATATTTCATAAATTTTGTAATTATTACTAGAAATTAAAATTTCAAATTTCTTAATGAACATTTCAAAATCTTTAAACCCCAGAGCTATTATATTATTTAATTCTTCATTAATTCCAAAGTATTTTAGAAGAAAAGAACTCAAAATATAAGCAATAGATAAATATAAAACACTGAAGATCAATTGAAATTTAAGCGTAGCTTTCCAATATTTAAAAGACTGATTAATCACCTCGTCTAAAGTGATTTTTGCCTTTGGTAAATTTTCTTGATTCATGCTGCAAAAGTAATGTTTTTTGATGTAAAGTAGAGCAGTCGTAAAATCGTAAAACGAGAAACCGTTTAAATTTTAAAAATTCTGAAATCTCAAGTTCTAATTTGTAAATTTGCGAGATGTTAAAAATCAACGAACAGAAATTTTCAGAAATGGACGAGCTTTCTCTGCAGAAAGTTCCTTTCTTTTTTGTGATTGATTTTTTAATGGAAAATGTGCTCATTTTCAGTCAAGAAGATTTAGAAGCGCAAAAAATATTGGTTGATTTTCCAAATTTTAAAAATGTTCAACCATTTACTTTTGAAACGAAAGAAGTAACTTTGAAATCTTTCCCTCAATCCGAACAAGACTACCAAAAAGGTTTCGAAATTGTGCAAAATCATTTGAAATTGGGAGATTCTTATTTAATCAATTACACTTGCGAAACGCCCATAGAAACTAATCTTTCTTTAGAAGAAATTTTCTACAGATCTGTAGCAAAATATAAAGTTTTACTCCCAGAGAATTTTACTTTTTTTTCACCAGAAACTTTTGTGGAAATTAAAAATCAAGAGATTTTTACGCATCCTATGAAAGGAACTATCGAAGCATCTGTTCCAAATGCCATAGATGAACTAAAAAACTCAGTGAAAGAAAAAGCAGAGCATTACACGGTAGTAGATTTGCTTAGAAACGACTTGAGTATGGTTGCAGATTGGGTAAAATTAGATGAATTTCAAAGGATAGATTTCTTAAAAACCCGAAATAAAAATCTTTATGCGATGAGCTCTGAAATTTCGGGAAAAGTAAAGCCGGAATTTCAAAATAAAATAGGAAGTTTGATGAAAACTTTGCTTCCTGCAGGAAGTATTTTGGGCGCTCCAAAACCCAAAACCTTAGAAATTATCTTAGAAGCCGAAACTTATGAAAGAGGCTTTTATACAGGAGTTTGTGGTTATTTTGATGGGGAGAATTTAGATTCTTGTGTGATGATTCGGTTTATTCAACAAAACGGTGAAAATTTAACATTCCGAAGTGGCGGTGGAATTACACATTTGAGTAAATTAGCAGATGAATACCAAGAAATGAAAAACAAAATTTATGTCCCGATTCATTGAAAGCATTAAAATAGAAGACCAAAAAGACTTTTTGCTAGACTTACATCAAAAACGAGTGAACCAAACTTTTGCACATTTTGGCAAAGAAGGTTCTATAGATTTGGCTAAAATTTTTAAAAATTTAGAACATGATGAAGATGGTTTGTACAAGCTGCGCATCGTGTATGATTTAGATAAAAAATTCACTACGCAACTCATTCCTTATGCGATTCCCGAAATAGAAAATTTTCAGTTGGTGGAAAATAATTCTTACGATTATTCTTTCAAGTTCGAAGATAGAAAGGAGTTTGAACGCATGAAAACCAAAGCCAAAACAGAAGAAATCATTGTGGTAAAAAACAATCACATTACGGATACTTCTTATACCAATATTCTTTTTTTGAAAGGCAAAGAATGGTTTACGCCGACTACTTATCTGTTAAATGGTGTGATGCGACAACATTTGCTTCACGAAAAGAAGATAAAAGAAACCGAAATTACGCTTCAAAACATTAAGGAATTTTCTCATTTTCAGTTGATTAATGCCATGAATGATTTTGATGATATGTTTATTTATCCCATCGAAAGAATTGTAAATTTACCAGAAAGTTCTGATTATTTGGATGTTTAGATTATGAATGCGTTTGATTTATTTATGAAAGAAAATCCTCTTATTTGGGGAATATTTTGTTTAATTTTTGGAGCAATAATTGTAATTTATTCTTTAGGAAATGTTAAATATGCAAAAGAAAGATTTAAACAATTGAAGTCAGAATTAAAAGATGATAGTTCCAAATATTTTAATTATGGCTTAAATAAAAGTATTTTTTATAGGGCTATTGTTAGTATTATTCTTGGAGTTGGATTTGTTTTTTATGGATTTTATATTGTTTTTAAATAATAGACTTTAAAAATAGAGTATTAAATTCTACACAATATCAAAAAAATAAATGAGTTTTCTAGGGAAATTAAAGATTAGAAAATGTAAATTATAAAATTTGAGACTAAACTTAATAAACCATTTTTTAGATAGCGTTCCTACGGAACGCCTTTTTTATGATGAAACATTACTACACATATTTGGTTCCTACGGAACCATTTATAGTAAATTTTATTCCATGGGAGTTTCATGTGTGTAGAATTAGAGGTAATCTAAAAAAAGCGTTCCGTAGGAACGCAATGTTTTTAAGCGTTTTTTGTTGTTATAAAATCTTTGTTTTTTTTGAATATCAAAGATTAGAGAATGACAAACTGAGCGTAAAATTTTAAATCTTACACAAGAATCTGCTCAATCAGCAAAATCAGCGAGAAAAATCCTTACTTCAAAAACTTAAAATATTCTTTCAAAACTTCTGCGTTTTGAATATCGGCAGTGTCGATTTCTAAGATTTTTGGTTTAGCTTCTGGCTTAAAGAAATTGTCTAAAACTCTTAACAACGTATCTTCGTCCTCCACTTTAAAATACCCAAAACCAAAATGTTTGGCTAGATTTTCGCAGTTTTTCTGATGTTTGGTAGCGATAAATTCGTCTATTGCATTAGAAGTGGTAGGTCCGGGAATTATTCTAAAAATATTTCCTTCACCGTTATTCATCACAATAATTCTAGTGTACGGCGGAATGTAATTGTTCCAAAGTCCATTAATATCATAGAAAAATCCAAGTTCTCCAGAAATCAAAATTGTAGGATTTTCGTTCATCATCGCAAAACCCATTGCAGTAGAAGTAGACCCGTCTATTCCGCTGGTTCCACGGTTGCAATAAATGTTGTGGTTTTGTGAATATGGGAACAATTCTGCATAGCGAATCGCCGAAGAATTAGAAATATGAATATTGTAATTACTCGGAATTTTTTGTTCTAAAATCTGGAAAATTTTAAAATCTGAAAAATCTATTGTTTTGCAATATTCATCGTGTTTTGCATCTTTTTTATCACGAAGAACATCCCAAAGATTGAAATAAGCTGACGGTTCTAACTTGGCAAATTTCAACAACTGGCTGAAGAAAATCTCTGGTTTTGTTTTGATTTCTTGAGTCAAAGCAAAATAAGTGTTGGGTTGCCAAAATTCATCAATATGCCAATGATTTTGAGGTTTTGCTTTTCTCAAAAATTCTTTCACTTTTTTAGAAACTACGTTTTGACCAATCGTAATGAGTAAATCTGGAGCGTAGGTTTTGAAATCTTCTTCGCTGAAGTTGAAGACATATCGGTCAATATGATTGAAAAACTTGTCGTGATAGAGATTAGAATTCGCTTCTGTAAGCACTACTACAGAATGATTTTTCACAAATTGCGACAATAAACTTTGGAGTTCAGGATTTTTGTCAAGTGTTCCCGCTAAAATCAAAATTCTTTTAGCTACATTAAATTCAGAAACTAGGGTAGAAGAAATCTCGAAATCTCTTTTCTGAATCGTTTTCTCAATGCTTGGGAAAACTGGCAATTCTGTAGCGTACTGATATAAAGGTTCTGTAAGCGGAATATTGATATGAACAGGGCCTTGTTTCTCGAAACACAATTCTATCGCTGTTTTTACGATTTTTAAGTTTTCTTCCTCTGCATTTTCTTTGTCGTCTTCCAAAAGCTGAAAATCTCCGTAAGAATGCTGTTGAAACAAGTCTTTTTGACGAATGGTTTGTCCATCAAATAAATCTACGAAATCTGTAGGTCTATCTGCGGTAAGTACCAAAAGTGGAACGTTCTGATAAAACGCTTCTACTACAGCTGGATAATAATTAGTAGCAGCAGAACCAGAAGTACAAGAAATTGCTACTGGTTGTTTAAGAGATTTTGCCATTCCCATCGCTACAAAAGCAGCACTTCTTTCATCTATGATGCTGAAACATTCAAAAGAATCTAGCTCTGAAAAATGAATAGCAAGTGGAGCATTTCTGCTTCCTGGCGAAATCACCATTTTGTCTATTCCATATTGCTGAAGAACGTGTCCTAAAATCTGAATACTGCGTTTTGATGAGAATTGTTTCATACTTACAAAGGTATGAGATTTTTTGGAGTTTTTTAAATTTCAGAATAAGTTCGGGAGATGATATTTGATATATCTGATTTTAATTTTCTCAAATTCTAGAAAGGAATATGATTTTAAAAAAGCTTTTTCGAGTTTGCCGAAAAGTATACCTTTCTTAACCAAAAAGATCACTTACTTGAGGAATTCTAGTGGAATAACTTTTATAAAATATTGAGAATGAATTTAAAACAAAAAACCACCACATTGCTGTGATGGTTTTGGCGCCTTTTGCTGGGCTCGAACCAGCGACCCTCTGATTAACAGTCAGATGCTCTAACCGACTGAGCTAAAAAGGCTACTCTTGTTGTTTTGAGTGGTGCAAATATAATACGTTTTTTCTATTTGCGCAAGATATTTTTTGAAAAAATTTACATTATTTTAAAAATGGTGAAATGATAAATTTGTAAATATCTGATCCAAAGATTAATAGCATTAATCCCATTAAAAAGATTACTCCAATCATTTGTGCATTTTCTAAAACTTTTTGTGGAACCGGCTTCCCTGTGATGAGTTCCCAAGTCGTAAATAACGCGTGACCACCATCTAATCCTGGAATTGGTAACAAGTTAAGGAATGCTAACCAAGCAGAAAACATAGCCGTAAAACTCCAAAAAGCAACCCAATCGATTTCTTTAGGCATCATTTTCACAATTGCAATTGGTCCTCCTACATTTTTGTAACCTTTAATTTTTTTGTTGAACATTAATTTAAATTGCTTAATCTGCATCGTAAGAGATTCTACAGTTCTCTCAAAACCTCTACCAACTGCTGGTAAAAAGCTGTATTCTTGATTAACAGCTGTTTTTTCAATAGCATCAATCCTTACTTTTTTGTCAATATAAACGCCAATAACGCCCTCATTATTAGTTGTTAGAGTAAATCTTTTTAATTCATTATTTCTGAAAATATCTACCATCACAGGTTGATTTTTCTTTCCAGCTAAGCCGTCCGTAAATTCATCAAAAAATCTAATCGTTTTACCGTTAAGTGCTATAATTTTATCTCCTTTTTGAAACCCAGCTTTCTTTGCAGGGCCTTCTGCTAAAGAATCTACAATTGGTTCAAATCTATTTAGAAAATAAGATTTTGCTGTTTTTGAACCTAAAATATGGGCAATTCCGTCTTCTTTTGGTGCAAAAGAAACTTCTTTGCCATTTCTGAGTACCGTGATTTCATTGGCAAGAAGCATATTAATCATAGAATTTTCCATTCTTACGGCAGGTTTCCCATCTATTTTTAAGATTTTGTCGCCGTTCATCAATCCCATTTTTGCGCCTTCTTCAGAAACTGCAATTCCATTCTCGAATTTTGCTAAATCATGGTATTTTTCGCCAACAGATAAATTCAATCCAGTATAAATCGCCCAAGCCAAAATAAGATTCACGAAAATACCACCTAACATAATGATAAGTCTTTGCCAAGCTGGTTTGCTTCTGAATTCCCAAGGTTGAGCAGGTTGTTTCAGTTGTTCTGTATCCATGCTTTCGTCTACCATTCCTGCAATTTTTACATAACCACCAAATGGTAACCAACCGATTCCGTATTCGGTTTCACCAATTTTTTTCTTTGCCAAAGAAAACCATGGGTCAAAGAATAAGTAGAATTTATCTACTCTGCATTTAAACCATTTTGCAGGTAAAAAATGCCCTAATTCGTGTAAAATAACGAGAATTGAAATACTTAATATGAACTGAAATATCTGCGTTGCTAATTCCATTAAATTTTAATTTTTTTTAAAGTTATGCAAATGTAATAATTCTCTCTCACTAAAACTGTACCAAATAAAAAAAGACGCCAAAAAGCGTCTTTTCCATTAAATATTGTTGAATTTTTTATTAGAAGTTAAATGATAAACCTATGCTACCATTGTTACCAGCTTCTATAAATGCACCTACATTATTGTTGAAGAAATATCTTACACCTAAGTGTGCACCTAATCCAAATGTATTTCCTAATAAACCTACATCTAAACCAGGATATAAATCCCATTTACTCGGCATATTAAGAGCGTCTTGAAGGTGGAAATTTACTCTACCAAAAACGAAAGCTTTGTGGTCGTCTTCGTAGCCTTCAAAGTAAAAATTAGCTCCTGCTCCTAGAGAAATAACATCGGAAACTCCATAGTCATAAGTTCCTGTAATCCCAGTTCCGTTTCCGTAACCGTTAAAACCTACTTGTAATTTTTGGTCGCCTTTACCTTGCCATGCTTGTGCAAATGCTAATTGTCCTGCGAACAGCATCGCAAATGCTAATCCTAATTTTTTCATAAGAATATTTATTTTAAGTTTTATTTTAATTTATAATCACAAATGTATACTAATCTTGTTTAAAAAAAATACATTTGTTATAATTTTGTAAAAAATTTTAAAAATTCTGAAACCTAAGCATTATGAAAATCATCGGTTTAAGTCAAAATATTATTTGGAAAGAAAAACAAGAAAATTTTCTTTTGATAGAAGAAAAATTTAAAGATTTAGAAGCAGATTTGTTTTTGCTTCCAGAGATGTTTACCACTGGTTTTTACATGAAAGCTCAGGAAGTTGCAGATGAAGAAGAACTTGCATTGACTTGGATGAAGAATTTTGCGAAATCTAAAAATGCAGCAGTTGGCGGAAGCGTTTCTGTGAAGGATAATGGCAAATTCTATAACCGATTTTATTTTGTAAAACCAGACGGAACTTACCATCAATACGATAAAAGACATCTTTTTTCTTACACAGGAGAAGATAAAGTATACACTGCAGGAACGGAAAGAGTGGTGGTGGAATATTTAGGATTCAGGTTTTTATTACAAGTTTGTTTTGATGCAAGATTTCCTGTTTTTGCAAGAAACAGAAAAGATTATGATGTAATTCTAAATGTCGCAAATTGGCCAGAAACCAGAGTTTTGGCGTGGGAAACATTAAATAGGGCAAGAGCAATCGAAAATCAAGCCTATGTTTTTGCCTTAAATAGAACAGGCGAAGACGGAAATCACTTGAAATATCAAGAAAGCAGCCATTGTTTTTTTGCAGATGGAACAGGTGTTTCTATTAAAAATGGAGATTTAATCTTTGCAGAATTAGATTTGCAAAAATTAGAAGCTTTCAGAAAAGAGTTTCCTTTTTTGAATGATGCAGATGACTTTAAAATAGGAGAGTTTTAGAATATTACAGATAAATTTTTCTCTATACCTCTACCATTCTACAACTAGTTTGTATGGTCTGAAATAATTTTCCAGCCGTCATTAAATTTCTGAAAAACCAAAGTGTAAATTCCATGAGGAGTGTCATTTGCACGGATGAGTTTCCACTTACCGAAAACATAAGCGTGTTTTTTGCCCAGCATTTTCACTTGAATGTCAGAAAATTCTAGAATGCCCATCATTTCTTTGTTGGGATAAGTTTTTTTGTAATTGTCTAGTGTTTTTTGCCAACCGTAAGTTGGACCTTTAGAACCGATAAAAAGCAGTGAATCATTTTTCCAATATCCTTTCATGAAATTTTCAATATTGCCATTATTCCAAGCGGTTTGTTGTGTATGCAGAACTTTCAAAATGTCTTTTTCTTGAGCGAAAGAAACTCCAAAAATTAAAATATAAATAAGGATGACGATTTTTTTCATGATATATTTTTGTTAAAAATAAGAAATTTCCACAAAATAGAAAGTCGGCTTCAGAATTTCTGAAAACCGACTTTTTGTATATATGAATGAATGATTGGGTTATCTTTGATTTTGAACAAATTTGTTCAGTTCTCTGGCGTAGCTTTCGAAGTCAAATGCGTCGTATAATTCGAAATAGTTTCTTTTGTCTACACAATTTCTATACGCCATCTTTGCAAATTCTAATCTGTTTTTGTCAAAACTAAACTCTTTCATCATCGCTTTGATTTGTCTTGTGTTGAAATCAGTTCTATTCAGTTGGCTTTTTAAGAAATCTAATCTTCTGTCATCAAAACTCTGTTTTTTCAGCATTTGTAAGAAAGAAGAGAATTCTCTTTCGCTCATTACATTTCCGTAAGCATCTCCGTATCCATAATCGTTTTGATAATCATCATAAGGATCCCAAGAGTTTCCGTTTCCATTTCCGTAAGGACTGTTCCAAGTGTCATTCCAAACATTTCCGTAGTTGTTTCTTAGGTTGTATGTTCCTAGAAGATATAAACCTTGATGTGTGAAATAATCTAAAACCAGTCTGGTGTTGTTTTTAATGTTGATTCTAGTTCTGTACACTAGGAAATTTCTTTCATAGATAGAAATGACGTTGTTTCCTGGCATCAAGTCAAAAAATCTAAATTTTCCTGACGCGTTAGAAATTTTTTGGTCGCCAATTTCTATGCTAAAGTAACCTTGCTCTGGAATTCTTAAGAAAACTTCGGCGTAACCATATGCGTAGTTTTGGTTCCAATTATAATTAGGTCTTGATTTTTCTGTAGAATTTCTAAAACCATTATCGTTTCTAAAAACTGAAGATTTATCTTGAGAATTATTTCTGCCAAAAACTTCATTTTTTGCAGAAGTTTCGGTTTTGCTCGCTTCGTTTTTTAATAATTCTCCAGCTTTTCCTGCTTCTTGTGCACTAAATCCTAGTGCGATGAATGCGGCTAATAAAAAATAAAATTTTCTCATATAATATTTATTTAAATAAGTTTTTTGGCTGCTTCTAAAGTCTTGCCTCGAAAAACTTAGGGTTGCTGTTATGAGATATTCTATTTCCGTGCCAAAGTCAGAAAACGCTTTCTGGAAAGGCTTTATAAAGGAAAAACGCAACAAAATTTTATGATTTTAGTTGCGTTTTTATAAAAAATATGAAAAGTTTTGCGTTTGTTCTTAGTGTAATTTTTACAGTACAAAGGTATGCTAAGAATTGCAATGAATTCTTGTAAAAAATCTTCGGAAAATGGTAATTTTTATTTATTGAGATGTTGTCTGAATTCGGAAGGCGAAATTCTAGCGTGTGTTTTGAAAAACTTGGTAAAATAAGAATTGTCTTCAAAGCCTAATTGAAAAGAAATTTGAGAAATGCTTAATTCTGAGTTGATGAGCAATCTTTTAGCTTCTAAAATAATCCTGTTTCTAATGATTTCTCCAGCCTTTTTGCCTGCAAAAGTTCTACATACGAAATTGAGGTAATTTGCAGTAATCGCGAGCTTGTCTGCATAAAATTTGGGATAATGTTCAGCGGTATAGTTTTCTTCTACCAGCTTTTGGAATTTATTGATTAAAATTCTTTGATTGGTAATATTTATGTTTTCGTCTGTGTTTTCTTCGTCGTTTAAAATGAAGTAAAACAATTCGAGAAGATAAATTCTGATTAAATCTTCGGATTTTCTTTTTTGTTGTTTATATTCGAAATTAATTTTGTCAAAAATTTCTTTGAGTTCTTCAGCTTTGTCTTTTTTGATTTGATAAGAAGTGAAGTTTCCATTAATTCTGAAAAATGGCAATTTATCTATACAATGAGATTTTGCGAGAAATGAAGTAAAAAATTCTGCATTGAAATTAATCAAATAACCTTTGGTCACTTGTTTTTTGAAAATTAAATCATGTACTTGTCCTGCAGAAATGAAATAGATGATGGGCGAATCTATAGAATAATCTTCGAAATCTATTTTATGAATTCCAGCGCCTTCTTCTACGTACAGAATCTGGTGAAAAGTGTGACGATGAGGTTTTTCTGGAATAAAACTTTTTTCTGTCAATAAATCTTGCAATTCATGAACTACGATTTCACTTTCTGAATTTTCAGTAGAAATTAAATCACAAGCGCTATAAACAGGAAAATTACTCATGAATGAGATTATTTGTGTTGATTGATGAGATTCACTAAAGTATTTACATCATGTACGCCACTTTCTCTCCAAAGCATTTCACCTTTTTTGAAAAGAGCAAGCGTAGGAACGCCTCTCACGTTATATTGAGCAGCAATATCAGGATATTGGTCTACATCTATTTTTATAATTCTGGCATTATCTCCTACTTGTTCTTTTACAGTGACTAATACAGAAGATTGTACTCTGCACGGTTGACACCACACTGCAAAAAAGTCTATTAACACTGGTTTTTCAGAACTGATGATTTCTTGAAATTTTTGTGACATATCTCTTTGTTTTATAAAAAGTTAAAACAAATTTACTAAAAAAAGACAGAGAAACTATGGTAGGTTTTTATGATTTGTGACAGTACAATTTCCTGAAGCGCAACCAAATTTAAACACAGACATGGCAACAAAATACAACCCAAATGGAATGAGAATCCACATTTTATCCATTACAGATTGCGCTACAATCCATATTCCGCCAATCAAATAGACTATTCTTCTCAAATTCCAATCGCTAAAGAAATTTCTCATTTTATGATAATTTGTTTTTGAGGCTCATCCAACCGCCGCCGTTATAAACTTCTGTAAATCCATTGTTTTGTAAAATGCTTTTTGCAGCAGCACTTCTTGCGCCACTTGCACAACACGTGATTACAGGTTTGTTTTTATTGATTTTTCCTAAATTTTGACTTAGAGATTGTAGCGGAACGTTTTTAGCACCTTTTACATGACCACCATTAAATTCTGCAGGCGTTCTTACGTCTATAATTTGAGCTCCATTTTTTACCAATTCTGCGTAATCTACACTTTTACTGCCGAATAAGTTTTTTAAAAATCCTAACATGTTTTATTTATTTTCTTTTGTTTTTTCGAAAGTTGAAAGAATAAGATAACCCATCACCATACCATAAACCGAACTGTTGATAGGTTTAGAAGTAATGGCGCAAGTTCCTGTATTGCACCCAATAAAATGGTAATAAGCGTAACCTAAAATTCCGCCTAATACGATTCCGATGAGTCCTAATTTGTATTTTTTAATAAAATTTTCCATAATTTTTGATGAATTTTGCCAAAGTTTTTAAAAACTCAACTTTGGCAAAATTTTAATTTTTACTCTCTTTTGCAAGTGTTAATGCCAAATAAAGTATAAAGCGGACAAAAGCCGATGGCTCCTGTTAATAGAAAAACGAATGCAACTGCAGTTGTTGCGATTCCCCAAGTTCCTTCAATCACTTTAAGATAAACCAAAACGGCTAAAATTAATGCAACGAAAAGTCTGATGTACTTGTCTGTTGCTCCCATGTTTTTTTTCATATTTTTTGTTTTATGGTGAGTTTATTTTTTAGTGAAGTTAATAAAAACTTCGGTGTTTTGTCTTGGTTTTATACTGTTGTAGCAGTTTTCTAATGTTTTAATCTCAAATTTTTCGCTGAAAAGAGATTTATATTCCTCAATATTTCCACCAAATGGAGGGAATGGATTCCCGAAATCTTTATTGAACATTACTCCAATGATTTTGCCATTTTCGGTAAGTAAATCGTGCATTTTTTCTACATATTTTGCTCTTAAAACTGGATCAAGTGCGCAGAAAAATGTTTGTTCTACAATGATGTCATATTTTCCTTGGTGTTCGAAAAAATCTTCGCAGATGACTTCTACTTCGTGGTGAGAAAATTTCTGAGAAATCACTTCGCAAGCTTTCTGAGCAATGTCTAGAAGCGTGATCTTTGTAAAACCTTCTTCTAATAGCAATTCTGCTTCGTGAGCATTTCCACAACCGGGAATTAATATTTTTACCTCTTTATTTTCTACTTGTAAAAAATATTCTGCAATAGGTGAAGAGGCTTCGCCAATGTCCCAACCTGTTTCGCCATTTTCCCAGCGAGAATTCCAGAAATTTTGATCGAATTGGTTCAATTTTATAACTCTTTTACAATTAAGAACACATTTTCTATATCTCTTCCTATCACTTCATGTTCTACATTTACTGGGATTTCGTAAACATCTCCATCTCTTAAAACGACTGTTTCTCCAGAGATGTTAAAATCTACTTTTCCTCTTAGCAAAACTAAAGTTGCAGGAATAGTTGTGATATGCTTAGCTAACACTTGCTTTTCTGATAAGCCTACGGTAAAAAGGTTGACTTTTTCAGATTTTTTGATGCTTACCACAGAAGGTTTGTCTCCTGTGAAGTCTGTTTTTTCGAAAATATTCATTACAATGCAGTTTTACTTTGACATACAAAATCTGTAGTAGGAACTTTTTCTGTTTTTTTAATTCCGTTAAAACCACCTTCTACTTCTGTGAAATTTCTATAACCTCTTGCTTGTAAAATACTTGCGGCAATCATGCTTCTGTAACCACCTGCACAATGCAAGAAGAAATGTTCATCTGGATTGATGTTTCCTACCCAGTCATTAATGTATGCTAAAGGTTTGCTATAAGCATCATTTACGTGTTCTGCCGCATATTCTCCTTCTTTTCTTACGTCAATTACCTTGCTGTTTTCATTGAATTTTTCTGCAAATTCTTCTGGCGAAATTCTATGAATAGTATCTATTTCTTTTCCTGAATTTTTCCAGCTTTCAAAGCCACCTTTTAAGTATCCTAAAACATTATCAAATCCCACTCTAGAAAGTCTAGTAATGGTTTCTTCTTCAGTGCAATCATCACAAACCAAAAGAATTGGCTGTTGTACATCTACTATCATGCTTCCAACCCAAGGTGCAAAATCACCTTTCAACCCGATATTAATGGATTGAGGAATGAATCCTTTATGGAATTCCGCAGCATTTCTAGTGTCTAAAATTAAAGCTCCAGTTTCTTCGGCAGCGGTTTCAAACTCATCTACAGAAAGTGCAGTTTTACCTTTTGCTAAAACCTCATCAAAACTGGTATAGCCTTTTTTGTTCATTGCTACATTCATACCGAAATATTTCGGTGGAGCGGTTAAACCATCTAAAACTGCAGCAATAAAACTTTCTTTAGAGGTTTGTTTTAGAGCATAATTGGTTTGTTTTTGATTTCCTAAAGTGTCTACAGTCTCTTTTTGCATGTTTTTTCCACATGCAGAACCAGCGCCGTGAGCTGGATAAACGGTAACATCATCTTCTAAAGGAAGAATTTTATTGTACAATGAATCATAAAGCAGTCCCGCTAATTCTTCTTGTGTAAGATTTGCTGCTTTTTGAGCTAAATCTGGTCTTCCTACATCTCCTAAAAATAAAGTATCACCAGAGAAAATAGCATGGTTTTTACCATTTTCGTCTATCAATAAATAGGTAGAGCTTTCCATGGTGTGACCAGGAGTGTGAAGAACTTTGATTTTTATTTTTCCAATTTCAAAAATTTGATTGTCTTCTGCTACGATGGCTTCAAATTCTGGTGCAGCAGTTGGCCCATAAATAATAGGAGCGCCTGTTTTTTTAGATAAATCTACGTGACCAGATACAAAATCTGCATGAAAATGGGTCTCAAAAATGTATTTGAGTTTTACGTTATCTTTTGCTAATCGATCAAGATAAGGTTGTACCTCTCTTAATGGATCAATGATGGCTGCTTCTCCTTCAGAAACAATGTAATAAGCACCTTGAGCTAAACAACCGGTATAAATTTGTTCTATTTTCATTTTAATATTTTTATATGTTACTACACTACGAAGTTACAACAAAAAATCTATGACTTTTTTTTCTTCGCAATTTGTAGTACAAAAATGAGGTAAATTTTAATAGATTTCTGTAACAAAAATCACATTGTTCGATAGAGAATCACTATTAAAGAGATTTAGTAAAAAAAGATTTCTTTGATGATGATATAAATTCCCATCATCAAAACAAACCAACCGAAAATAGGTTTCAGTTTTTTGCCATCTATTTTTTTTGCCAACTGAATTCCAATGAGCATTCCAACGACAGCAATTGAAGTGAAAATCAATAGAAATTGCCAATTGATTTCTGTTTTTTGAGAACTTAAAAAACCTAAAAGAGAATTCATAGAAATAATCATCATAGAAGTTCCGATGGCTTTTTTCATTTCTAAATTCAGCAGCATAACCAATGCGGGAACAATGAGAAAACCACCGCCAGCTCCAATCATTCCTGTAATCATTCCTACGGCAATTCCTTGAGTAACCAACATAGGATATTGCGGATTTTGATTAGTAGTTTCTATTTTTTTGTTTCCTGCAATCATTTTAATGGAAGAAATGAGCATTAAAGCAGCAAAAAGAACTAAAATGAATAGATTTTTCTCAATAGGAAATGTTCCAATGCTGAAAAGAGGGTCAGGAAGATGAGGTAAAATAATTTTGCGAACAAAAATCACAGACAATACAGAAGGAATCCCAAATAATAAAGCAGTTTTAAAATCTACATTTCCTTGTTTGGCGTTTCCTGTAGCGCCAACTGCACTCGCAACTCCCACCACAAAAAGGGAAAGAGTAGTTGCGGTTAAAGCGTTCATATCAAACAGATAGACAAAAATAGGAACGCCTAAAATACTACCACCACCGCCAATTATTCCCATAATTAAACCGATGATAAGCGCGAAAAAGTATCCTAAGATTTCCATTAATCAAATTTTTGCAAAGTTCTGTTTTGTAAAAATAAAAAAATGCAACTTAAGTTGCATTTTTATGATAAAAGTTCAATTTTATTTCTTCCTAATTTTAATTTGCCGTCTTCTTCCAGCGATTTTAGTAGTCTGGAAACCACTACTCTGGCTGTTCCTAATTCATTGGCTAATTGTTCGTGTGTAGTATGAATGATTTTAGAATCGGTAAGTTCTGATTTTTTTTGAAGCAGAGAGAGTAATCTATCATCTACTTTTTTGAAAGTTACTTCATTTACCATTTCTAGCAATTCTTCAAAACGTTTATGGTATAGTTTGAAAATATAATCCAACCATTCTGGATGTGTTTTGATGAGTTGCGCAACTTTTTCTGTGGGCAAGAATAATATTTCCGCATCTTCTTCTACTTCGGCTTTTACTTTAGAGGTTTCTCCGTGTAAACCACCAAGGAAAGACATAACGCAACTTTCGCCAGCTTTTATATAATAAAGTAGAATTTCTCTACCATCTTCTTCGGTTCGCATTACTTTTATGCTTCCTTTGGTAACGATAGGGATAGAACGAATTCTTGCGTTTTCGTCTAAAATAACATCGCCAGCTTCGTAATTTTTTATAATGCTGTATTCGTATAACTGTTTTAAAAGTTCTGGTGTTGCGCTAAATTCTGTAGTTTTTGACATTTAAAAAATATTTTTAATTTCAAAGTTATTACTTCCCATTTTTATGGTTTCGCCTGATGTTTTACCTTTTACGTTTTGGTAAATAGGAGCATCTTCTGAGAACGAAATTACATCCTTGTCTCCCAATTTAAATGCTGGAACAGAAACGCCGATGAACAGATAATTCTTATCGGTCTCTAATAAAGCACCAGCTTCTGCAATTTCCTTAGTTTCTGATTTAGAATCTTCTAAAAATTTCAGATTTTGTTTGGCTTCGTTCAGCATTTTTTCAAAGCGAAGCTGCATATCTTTGGCTTCAGTTTGTCTGGCATAATCTTCTGGGTCTAACGTGTTATCTTCGTCAATATCAGATTCATGCTTGTAACGTTCCACCGAAGCTTTTAGGTTGTCAATAACTTTTTGATACTCATCTATAATGCTAGATAAAATATATGCTTTATCCATGATTTTTTTTATTTTTGATGATTAACAAATTTAAGCAAAATTATTGACATTCTCATGCGTAAAAAGAGATGAGGTTTGTCAACCTTCTAAAAGTAAAGCCTTGGAAAATTCGCTAGGCTTACTTAGACTAAAAAATAAAACTTTTGTGCCTAAAATGTTTTAGACACAAAAGATAAAAAAGTATTAAAAATTATAGCTAAAACCAATGTTGAAGCTTCTGCCAACTGCTAAAATTCTTTGTTTTTTATTGGTAGAAAGTGTTCTGTTTAAATGTTCTGCATAAGCACGGTCAAAAATGTTTAAAACATCAAAACTTAAAGTAGCATTTTTGAAAACATTGTATTTTGAGGTGAAATCAAACACAGAAAATTCTGGAGTAGTAAATTCACCAAAAGTAGGATTGATTCTGCTTTGTTTTGCTGAATATCTGTAATGAAGTCCCAAACTTACTGGCGAAAAATCTGCTAACACGTTCCAGCGGAAATCTAGCGGAGCGATTTCTGGTAAAGGATTATTAGTGCTCAAGTCTTCTGCATAGGTATAAGCTGCTGCCAATTCTGTGCGAAATTTTGGTAAAAATTGCCAATTAAATCTGGTTTCCACTCCTGTTTTGAAGGCTTTTTCTATATTTTGGATTTGTCTGGTTCCTGGTGCCGTCATAGAATACGGTTTGATGGGAACAATCACTCCAGAAATATAATTTTCTAAATAAGAATAGAAAACATCTGCTTGGAAGAAAATATTATCTTTTTTATGGGTGAAAATAAGGTCGATTTGATTGTTGGTTTCAGCTTTTAATTCAGGATTTCCTACTAATTCGTAAGCGTCTATTCCTACGGCAAATCTATTGATATATCTTTCGGTTAAACTTCCGCTGCGTTGTGCTCTTCCTAGCCAAATTCCTAACTGATTATGGTTGCACAAGTTTTTATTGTATCCTAAACTTAAGCTGTGATTAAAATTTTCTGCTTTTCCGTCTCCGTAAAGTGTTTTGAATAGGTTAGAAAGTGCTTTCGCATCGCCTTTATTGAAATCTAAACGAAGAGAAGCTACTAATTTTGAATTTTTAAAATTGATTTGATATTCATTAAACCAACCGATTTGGTCAGTAGAAGAATCTTGCCAAGAAGTTCCGTCTCTCATTGGCATCATTGCAGGCATAATCATTCTGATATTTTCTGCGCCTTCATGTTTATAATCTAAACCAGTGTAGAAAATGTTTTTTCCAAAAGCGAATTTAGATTCTAATCGAGCTCCATAAGTGGTAGATTGTACGTCAGAAACCATTTTTCTATCAGGAGTTCCCATAGAATGGTCTACGAAAGAGTAGTAAGAATTAAAATCTAAGTGTTTTAAATATTTTTGGTTGAATTCTGCCAAATGTTTTAACTGGAACATCCATGTTTTATCATAAATTAAATCCATGTTAAGTGCAGCAAATTCTACATCTCTTCCTTGATTGGTATTGATTTGTAATGTGGTCACGTTTTGGTCATTCCATTTGAAATTTCCTTTGGTTCCCATGTTGTATCTTAGAAAAGCAGAACGCACTTCGTCACCGTTTCCATCTTTGTAGCGGTCTCCTTTTTGATAAGAACCGAATAAATCCCAAACAATTTTTTGGTGTGAAAGTTGAGAAAACAATTCATTTCTAAAAACATTTCCGTTGCTTTCGTAGCCGGATGAAATTCTACCGCCTAATTTTAAATTTTCTGTAAATTCAGGAGCAAGGGTTACGAAATTAATAGTTCCTCCGAAAGAATTTCCGTAACGGAAATGATAAGGTCCTTTGTAAATTTCAGCTTCTTGAACCATGTTCATATTGACTTGAGAAACTGCAGGGTCCATTCTACTTGGACACGCATTTACGGCATGAGCTGCTCCGTCAATAACAATATTCAACTGCTCATATTTGAAACCTCTCAAAACTGGATCAGTAGCATAATTTCCAGCTTTTTTAATTCCGTTAATTTCTGGGATAGAATTCAGGAATTTTCCCGCATCGTGATTCAGTAAATCAGATTGTTTGGTTTCTAAGTTTTGTTTGTTTTGTGATTTAGGTAAAACTTTGGTGATTTTTACTACTTCTATATTTCGGTAAGTGCTGTCTTGTTCTTGTTGAGCGAATAAAGTGTGTGTTGTTGCAAAAAATATTGCAGCAATGCTATAAAGTTTAATATTCATTGTTTTTAAAATTTAGATTAAATAATCATGTGTCACTGCACTTCATCAAATTATGATAAAGAGAAATGTTCTGAGCGAAAAAAGTGATTAGGTTTAAGCTAAATTTTTCGGAGGATCCGGTAGAATGTGAGTATAACCATCTAAAGTGAAAATAGGGTTATATGAAAACTTTTGAGTTTTAAGTTCCAAAGAAAAAGGATTTTTGATTTCAGTTTCTAAGGGTTTTGAAGGGAGAATGTTCAGTTCGAAAGCATATTTAATTTGCGAAGCTGGGTTTTGAGATTGCTCCGTTGCTTTCTTTACCTGACATTTACCGTTACAGTCTAATTCTGGTTTTTGTTTGTTGATACAGTATGTTTCGTAGAATTCTGTATTGATTTGATAATCTACATAGAAAAGTGAGTTCTGGAAACTTGCCAGAAATATGATAGAAGATAATATAAAAGAAATAGCACTTTTCATTACATTACAAAAATAGGACAAATTTATCTTATTAAGCAAATGATTTTAATCAGGGCAAAAATACATTTAAAAAATAATTCGCAGAAGTATTTCTAAATTTTTTAAATTTAAAGGTTGAAAAAAAAGAAAATAATGGCAGAAAAATCAAAATTTATAGAAGAACTTAATAGTAGATATCAACCAAAAGGAGAATATATCGTTCTAGGAAAGGGAATGTTAGACGGAGAAGTAATTACTGAAGTAGATGTTACCGTTCCTCTAAAAACAGTCAATAGACATGGTCTGATTGCGGGAGCTACAGGTACAGGAAAGACCAAAACGCTACAAGTTTTTGTAGAACAGCTTTCGCATAAAGGTATTCCAACTTTAGTGATGGATATCAAAGGTGACCTTTCTGGAATTGCTGTAGAAGGCGAACAAAATGATAAAATCAACGAAAGATATTCAAAAACGCAATTGCCATATCAACCGCAATCTTTTCCAGTAGAACTCATGACCATTTCTGCGGAAAAAGGCTTGAAACTGAGAGCTACCGTTACAGAATTTGGTCCAGTTTTACTTTCTAAAATTTTAGGATTGAATGAAACGCAGTCAAGTATTATGTCTATCGTTTTCAAATATGCAGATGACAAAGCATTGCCGCTCATTGATTTAGATGATTTGAAAAAAGTTTTGCAATATGTAACCGATAATGCTGATGGCAAAAAAGAATTAGCAGATAATTATGGTTCTATTTCGCCAGCTTCTCTAGGTGCAATTCTTCGTTCAATTGTAGCGATGGAACAACAAGGAGCAACGAGTTTTTTCGGTGAACCAAGTTTTGATGTTGAAGATTTACTGCAAACCAGAGGCGGAAAAGGCGTGGTAAACGTTTTGAGAGTTGCAGATATTCAGAACCAGCCGCAATTATTTTCTACGTTTATGCTTTCGCTTTTTGCAGAAATTTACATGACTTTTCCAGAAGAAGGAGACAGCGGAAAACCAAAATTAGTTCTTTTTATAGACGAAGCGCATTTGATTTTCAATGAAGCGAGTAAAGCTTTGCTTTCGCAGATAGAAACAATGGTTAAGCTCATTCGTTCAAAAGGAGTAGGAATTTATTTTATCACTCAAATTCCGGGAGATGTTCCAGAAAATGTGCTTTCTCAATTAGGGCTTAAAATTCAACACGCTTTGCGTGGTTTCACTGCAAAAGACAGAAAAGAAATTGATAAAGCAGTAGAAAATTATCCGATTACCGAATATTATGACGCAGCCAATTTGATTCAGAATTTAGGAATTGGTGAAGCTTTCGTCACAGCGCTTGACGAGAAGGGAATTCCAACTCCATTGGTTCATACTTATTTGATTTCTCCAGAATCTAGAATGGATGTTTTGACTTCTGAAGAGATAGATGATTTGGTTAATTCTTCTGACTTGGTTAAAAAATATAAAAATGAAGTAGATAAAGAATCTGCCTACGAAATTTTAGCCAAACGTATGGAACAAGCTGCGGAAGTAGAAAAAGAAGTAGCACAAGAAAAATCTACGGCAAAACAACCCAAAGAAGAACCGGGAATGTTCGAGCAAGTCATGAAATCCAGAGCTGGAAGAACATTCACTACCACTTTAGCCAGAGAAGGCGCCAAATTTGTCCTCGGAATGTTTGGATTGAAGATGAGAAGGTAAAAAAAATCTTATAATTTTATAAATCCCACCAATTTATAAACCGTAAATTTGTGGGATATTTATTTTTCGTTTTGTATACCATAATAGACATAGAAGGAAACGGAGCGCCTTATAGAAAAGAAAGCATTATAGAAATTGCGATTTTTAGATATGATGGCCACGTTATCACAGACCAATTTATTTCACTTGTCAACCCAGAAAGTGAAATATCTCCATTTGTACAAAAACTGACAGGAATTACCCAAAAAATGGTAAAAACCGCCCCAAAATTTCATGAAATTGCGAAAAGAATCATAGAAATTACAGAAGGAACCATTTTAGTGGGACACAATATAGATTTTGATTACAGAATGCTTCGTCAGAGTTTTAAAAGGTTAGGTTTTGATTTTAAAATCAATACTTTAGATACCATTCCTTTGGCAAAAAAACTGATTCCTCATGAAAAAAGTTATTCTCTGGGGAAATTATGTAAATCTATCGGGATTCCTTTGGTTGATGAACACAGAGCTTCTGGTGATGCGAGAGCTACTTTGGAACTTTTTAAATTGTTAAAAACCAAAGACAACAGCCACGAAATTATTCAGCAGCACCACGAAGAAAGCAACGCAAAATCTTATATCAATAAAATAAAAGAACTTACACAAGATTTACCTTCGGAGAAAGGTTTTGTATATTTTCAAAATGCTTCTGGAGCCATTCTTTTTGAAGATTATGTAGATGATATTTTTAGAGTTTCTAAAAAATTATTCAATTCTAAATCTGTTAAATGGCAAAATATTCAGGAAGAAGTAACGCAAATTAATTACGAACTTACGGGAACAGATACGATTGCGAGACTAATGTTGTTGAATCAAAATAAATCGAAGAAGCAGTTTTTGCCTTATGGTTTGTACTACATTGATGGAAAATTTAAGGTTGAAAAAAACTCTGTTCACACAGAAAAACCTTTGTTGAAGTTCAAAAATTTTTCTCAAGGCAGTAAAGTGAAGCATTATATCACCGAAAATGAATCGCTTAGCGATTATAAAACACTGAAAGAGCTTATTACGCTGAAAGGTAGAAATGAACTATGGATTGGAAAAGGTAGGAATCTCGGCGAGAAATCCTTTCTCATCATAGAAGAAGGGAAATTGATTTCATTTGGGTATTATGAATTGTTCCATCAGATTCAATCTAGGAAGAAATTAAATAAATTGCAGATAGAAGTGAAGAAAGTTTCGCCAGAAATCATCAATGATTTAAAACTATCTTTACTGAAAAACGAGTATAAAATAGAAAAATTACCTAAATAAATCTAAAAATAACACTCAAAATAGATAATTTTTACTAAATAAAATTATTGTTTGGTTTTAAAATCTAAAATTTATATTTTTGCAGTAAAATTTTTATTATGACAAATCAAGATTTGCTTCAGATTGCAGAAGAATTCGGAACGCCGGTTTATGTTTATGACGCCGATTCTATAAAATCTCAGTATGAGAAACTCACCACTTCTTTTGCAGAGAGCACTAAGTTTTTCTACGCTTGTAAATCACTCACCAATATCAACATCCTAAAATATGTAGAAAAATTAGGAGCGAATCTTGATTGTGTTTCTATAAACGAAGTAAAATTAGGTTTAAAAGCTGGTTTTTCGCCAGAGAGAATTTTATTTACGCCCAATTGTGTAGACCTTGCCGAAATAGAAGAAGCAATGGCTCTAAACGTTCATATTAATATTGATAACATCTCTATTTTAGAGCAATTCGGGACTAAATATGGCGATTCTTACCCGGTTTTTCTAAGAATTAATCCACATATTTTTGCAGGAGGAAATTATAAAATTTCTACAGGACACATTGATTCTAAATTTGGGATTTCTATTCACCAAATGCGTCACATAGAACGCGTGATGAAATCTACTAATCTCAATATTGAAGGTTTGCATATGCATACTGGTAGCGAGATTAAAGATCCGGAAGTTTTCTTACAAGGTTTAGAAATTATGTTTGAACTTTCAGAAAGTTTTCCAAATCTTAAATATATTGATATGGGAAGCGGTTTCAAAGTTCCTTACCAAAAAGGTGAGTTAGAAACTGATGTAAAAGCTTTGGGTAAAAAAGTAGAAAAAGCAGTGGCTCAGTTCAAAAAAGAAACTGGAAAAGATTTTGAATTGTGGTTTGAACCAGGGAAATATTTGGTTTCTAAATCTGGACATTTTTTGGTAAAATCTAACGTGATTAAACAGACAACTGCTACCGTTTTTGTAGGGGTAAACTCTGGATTTAACCATTTAATCAGACCGATGTTCTATGATTCATATCACGTCATCGAAAACCTAACTAATCCTAAAGGAACTGAAAGAATTTACACCGTAGTTGGAAATATCTGTGAAACCGATACTTTTGCTTGGGACAGAAAATTACATGAAGTTAGAGAAGGAGATGTTTTAGTGTTCAGAAATGCAGGAGCTTATGGTTTTGAGATGAGTTCTAATTTCAATTCTAGACTGAAACCAGCCGAAGTTTTATTCTTAGATGGAAAAGCGCATCTCATCAGAAAAAGAGAAGAATTCGATGATTTATTGAAAAATCAGATCGAAGTTTTATAAATTTTAAATAAGGGTTGTAATTCATTTACAACCTTTTTTTGTAAATTTACTATTAAATTTTAAGACATGAAAAAGTTTTTATTATTAGTGATGATGACGTTTTCTTTCGGTTTTGTGAGTGCACAATATTTGGTAGAAGACAATGATATTACAGAAAATTCTAAAGAATTTGGTAGAGCTGATATTTCATTAGACATGAATAATCCGCTAGAATTTTACAGGCTGAAATGTGCGAATGCTACTTATGCGCAATATATTGGCGGAGAAAATGGTTTTAAAGACAAATTATTTAAAAATCTAAAAGCCAGTCTTTCTAACAATTTATATTCTGTAAATGGAACTTTTGATTTCATTTTCTACATTGATAAAGAAGGAAATTTAAAGGATTTTGCACTAAAACCAGAAGTTCCGAATAGTAATCTTTTGCAAACAGACATTAATAATGCGGTAAAAGCCATGAATCAAAAATGGATGCCCGCAACTTGCGATGGTGCAAAAGTAGATTCTAAAATAAGACTGAAAGTCAATTTCAGGACAGATTTATTCGATATGTAAAAAATAAAAGTCGCTTGAGAAAAGCGACTTTTTTATTTATCTTTGATGCACAAAACTAATAAACATGAGAAAATTATTTTTATTCTCACTATTCATTTCCAATATTTTTATTTTTTCTCAAGAGCAGAAAACCGAAATGAATACAGAAAGCACTAGCGTTATTAATAAGAAAGCAGAATTTCCGGGTGGTGATACAGCTTTTAGAAAAGAGTTGTTCAAAATGATCAATGCTTATATTGATATAAAAACTTATGCAGTAAATGGTGTGTTTACCTTTTCTTTTGATGTACAACCTGATGGAAAGATTAAAAATTTAGATGTAAATCCAAAAGTAAAAAACAGTGAACTTTTTATTGATGATATGCTATTTTGCATGAGAAAAGTTAAAACTAAATGGATTCCAGCTACTAAAGATGGAATGCCAATTACTTCTAATTACACTATTAAAATTAATTTTATTACAGATCATACAGAACATGAATAAGATGTTGACAAGAATTACCCTTTTATTTTCATTTATTGCTATTTCTTTACAAGCTCAGATACAAGTTTTACCTAATTATCCAGAAGGTCAAGAATTTTATAAAGGAGGTTATATGAAATTCTATGAAGATGCCCATGATTTTGTGAAAAATAACAAAATTCAGCCATGTGAAAATCCTGATGAAGTCTATTTGATGAAAATTCTCGTAAATCCAGATGGAAAAGTAAATTATGTGCAAGATCCAGATGTGATGGGAGTAAAAAATAATAAGTGTGCTTTTGATTTTGGGAAGAAAATATTAGCAAATCTTAATGATTATGTTCCTGCAGAAGTAGATGGTGTGAAAACTCCAGCGCTTACTCGAATTATTTTTTATCCAAAAGAGTTGTTTGCAGATAGTAATTACATTCCCTTGAATTCCTCTTTAATAGATGCTGAATTTCCTGGTGGCATTACCAATTATAGAAAGAAGTTTATTTCTTGTTTTAATACCAATGGATTTAATTACAGCCAAAGTTTTAGATTTGTCATTAATTTTGAGGTAGATACTCAAGGTGATATTCAAAATATTTACATTGATACCAGCTTTGATAATGAAGATTTTGTGAAAATGATTGTAAAATGTGTAGTTCCTAGAAAAATAAAATTTAAACCCGCTACTTATCATGGTTCACCGATTACTTCTAGATTTAGACTACCCATTACGATAAATGTAGACTAATCTTCCTGCCATTTTGTCATAAAATTCATTATCTTTGCACTCAAAATATTTGAAAAGTGCAAGAAAAATATATAGACGAAACTAAACAAGGCGAAGCTTTTGCTATTGCTGAAAAACCAGAAAATTCTAAAAAATTGTTTTTAGAAAGTTACGGTTGCCAAATGAATTTCTCAGACTCCGAAATCGTAGCCTCTATTCTTAACGAACAAGGTTATAATACCACTATGAATGTGGAAGAAGCAGATTTAATTTTGCTGAATACTTGCTCTATCAGAGAAAGAGCAGAACAAACGGTGAGAATGCGACTTTCACAATTCAAAAATTTGAAAAAAGAAAGGCCTAACCTTACTGTTGGTGTTCTTGGTTGTATGGCAGAACGTCTTAAAACTAAATTTTTAGAAGAAGAACATTTGGTAGACTTAGTAGTGGGTCCAGATGCTTACAGAGATTTACCCAATCTTTTGAAAGAAACAGAAGACGGAAGAGACGCCATCAATGTTATTTTGTCTAAAGAAGAAACGTACGCAGATATTAATCCTGTTCGTTTGGGTGGAAACGGTGTTACAGCTTTCGTAACCATTACCAGAGGTTGTGATAATATGTGTACTTTTTGCGTAGTTCCTTTTACCAGAGGTAGAGAAAGAAGTCGTGATCCGCATTCTATTATTGAAGAATGCAAAGCTTTGGCTGAAAATGGCTACAAAGAAATTACGCTTCTTGGACAAAACGTGGACTCATATCTTTGGTATGGAGGTGGTCCTAAAAAAGATTTTGATAAAGCTTCGGAAATGCAAAAAGCTACCGCTGTAAATTTTGCTCAATTGTTAGAAATGGTAGCAAAAGCAGTTCCTGCAATGAGAATTCGTTTTTCTACTTCTAATCCGCACGAAATGACGGAAGAAGTTTTCCGTGTGATTGCAAAATATGATAACGTTTGTAAATATATTCACCTTCCTGTACAAAGCGGAAGTGACAGAATTTTGCAGAAAATGAATCGTCAACATACACGTCAGGAATATTTAGATTTGATTAAAAAAGCGAAGGAAATAGTTCCAGATATTGCTTTTTCTCAAGATATGATTGCTGGTTTCTGTGGCGAAACCGAAGAAGATCATCAATTAACTCTTGATTTAATGAGACAAGTAGAATACGATTACGGTTATATGTTTGCGTATTCTGAAAGACCAGGAACTCCAGCTCATAAAAAAATGGAAGATGATGTTCCTGCAGATGTGAAGCAAAGAAGATTAGCCGAAATCATTGCGTTACAAGGAGAATTATCCAGAAAAAGAATGAAATCTTACGTTGGCAAAAACTACGAAGTTCTAATTGAAGGAGAGTCTAAAAAAGATAAAAATCAATGGAAAGGAAGAACTTCTCAGAATGCAGTAGTGGTTTTTGACAAAGTAGAAGGACACAATGTTGGTGACTTTGTGACTGTTTTTGTTCATGATAGCACTCAAGGCACACTTTTGGGGAAAGCGATTTAAGGAAATCGTAAAGTTTTCTAAATTTTTTAAAACACTAAACCTCAAATCTCAAAATTATGAGCGACTTACAATCCATAAAAAACCGTTTCGGAATTATAGGGAATTTTCCCGCACTTAACCGTGCCATAGAAAAAGCAATTCAGGTGGCGCCCACAGATATTTCCGTTTTGGTTATCGGAGAATCTGGAGTTGGTAAAGAACATATCCCGAAAATTATTCATAGCGAATCTCGCAGAAAACACCAACCATATATTGTGGTAAACTGTGGTGCAATCCCGGAAGGAACGATAGATTCAGAGCTTTTTGGGCACGAAAAAGGAGCTTTTACAGGCGCAACTTCTACCAGAAAAGGTTATTTCGAAGTAGCAGATGGTGGAACGATTTTCTTAGATGAAGTAGGTGAACTTCCGTTACAAACTCAAGTAAGACTTCTCAGAGTTTTAGAAAGTGGAGAATTTATGAAAGTGGGTTCTTCTCAGGTTCAAAAAACCAATGTGAGAATCGTAGCTGCGACTAATGTAAATATGATGAAAGCGATTGAAGATGGCAGATTCAGAGAAGATTTGTACTATCGTCTCAATACGGTTCAGATTGATATGCCGCCTTTGAGAGAAAGAAAAGGAGATATTCATTTGCTTTTCAGAAAATTCGCCATTGATTTTGCCGAAAAATACAGAATGCCAGAGTTGCAATTGACAGATGATGGCGTTAAATATTTAGAAAATTATACTTTCCCAGGAAATATACGTCAGTTGAGAAATTTAGTGGAACAAATGACGGTGGTAGAACAAAACAGAAGCGTAAATTCTACTAAATTAGCAGAATATATTCCGATGAATGCTCAACTTCCTGCTGTGGTTTCCAGAGGTGGAAATTCAGGGAATTCAGGAGCAGATTTCGGTTCAGAAAGAGAAATCATGTACAAAATTCTTTTTGACATGAGAAATGATTTAAATGATTTAAAATCCTTAACTTCGGAACTGATTAAGAATAGAGGAAATCAGAGTTTTTCGCATCATGAGCAAGATTTAATCGGTAGAGTTTTTAAAACTGAAACCCAACCGGTTAATACAAGTTCTATTTTGTATTACGAAGATCAACCAGCTGCGCCAACTCCTAATTTTTATAATGATACCGAGGAGTACGAGAATGGGGTAGAAGATATAGATTTAGAAGAAGAACCAAAAGAAGAGTCTCTTTCTTTAATCAATAATGAGAGAGATTTAATTGTAAAAGCGCTCGAAAAACACAAAGGCAGAAGAAATAAGGCTGCTGATGAATTGGGAATTTCTCAGAGAACACTTTACAGAAAAATAAAACAATATAATTTAGAAGATTAATGAAAAGATTTCAGATTTTAAATTTCAGATTTCAAGCCAAAAATTTTAAAATTTTTGGAGTTTTATTCTTGGGTTTCTTTTCCTTGGCTCTTTTTTCTTCTTGCTATAGTTTTACAGGGAATTCTTTGAATCACGACGAAAAAACCATTCAGATTAAAAATTTCCCTAATAATGCAGCTTTGGTGAATGCCAATTTAAGTCAAGAATTTTCTATTGCTCTTCAAAATAGATTTTTGCAAAGGTCTGGTTTAAAGGGAACTACGGAAAATCCTGATGTTCTTATTGAAGGAGAAATTACAGATTACAGCATTTCGCCTACCACTATTTCTACACCAGTTACTACTGATGGTGGAAATATTCAAGCGGCACAAAATAAACTTACCATTACGGTAAAAGTTCATTACGAAAACAGTAAGTTTCCAGAAGCAAGTTTTGATAGAACGTATTCAGACGAAGCGGTTTTCAGTAGTGATTTAGATATTAATGCCATAGAAACTTCTCAAGTGAAATTGGTAAACGAAAGGATTATCAATAAAATTTTTAACGATATTGTAGCCAATTGGTAAAAGATGAATGCACGAGTTTTAGAATTGCTTCAGCGCCCAGAAAATATTTCTAGAGAAGACATTTCGCTTCTTCAGAATGAAATTTCTAAATTCCCTTACATGCAGAGTATCAGAACTTTGCATCTTTCGGCGATTTTTAATTTCGATGCTGAAAATTACCAAAAAGAACTAACAAAAACCGCAGCGTATACTACGGATAAAAAAATTCTCTACACTTTCATCAATAAAAAGAAGGAAGAAGAGAAAAAAGAATTGACGAAATTCAAGAAAATTGTACTCGCTAAAACTGAATATGAAGTTGAAAAAACCATTGAAGAACCTGTAAAAATCGTTGAGGTTCCAGAGCAAAATATCACTAAGAATTCTTCTGAAAATTTAACCGAAACGGTAGAAAAAATAGAGGCAGAAAAACCTGTAGTTACGCATCCGAAAAGTGTAGTAGGTGATACTGAATTAGAAGCGCCGATTCTTGACAAAAAAGAAAATGAGTTCGAAGTTCTGAAAGAATTGGAGATTCTAGAAATTGAAAATCAATTGCTTGAGCAAGAAAAATCGGAAGAAGAAAATATAGAAATTGCGTTCAAAACGAGAGAAGAAGACCTTAATTTCAGTAAAGAAACGGTTTTTGAGCATATTGATCAATCAGATGACAAGGAAATTACGTCTGTAAAACCTTCGGATATCAGTTTTAATGGTTTCGAAAGTTTCTTGCCAAACGTAAAATTCACCGTTCCTTCTACTCCAAAAGAAGAACCGAAATCTGAACCAACAGCAGAAATTCCTGCACCAATTATTGAAGAAAAACCAACTGAAGAAAAAATAAAATCTGCAGAAATTCCATCTGAAAAAACTCCAGAATGGAACATTTCAGCACCAGAAAAAACAGAGATTATAGAGGAAAATACGGAAATGACGATTGAAAAAGAAGAGCCTCAAGTAATTAATACTCCTATTTTGACGGAAGAAAAAGAAGAAATTGTAGAAGAAATTCATACCGATTGGAAACCGATGAATTTTGTGATGAATCCACTGGATTCTATGATTAAAAAACCAGCAGTTTCTCAACCGAAAGCTACCGAAAAACCAGTTGAGGTAAAACCAGAAATTGCAATCACAGAAGAGAAGAAAATGGTAGAAGAAGTTGCACCAATCGAATTGAAAAAAGAGGTTTTAGAAGAAGTTAAAATAGCAGAAAAACCTGTTGAAAAATCTATTCTAAATACGTCTTTCTTAAAAAATAACGTCCAAGAAACTCCAGTTCAAACTCTTGAAAATCAAGTAGAAGCAGTTTCGGTGGAAGAAAACATTAGCAACGTTCCAGATTTTGTAAATACTTGGCAAAGTTGGCTTAAAATTGACCGGTCAATGGTTAAAACTCCTGAAAATATCCCAGTAAAAGTCATTGAGAAAAAAGCAGAAATCATCGATAAATTCATTGAAGAAAATCCTAAAATTTCTCAGTTAAAAGAAGAAGTTAGCTTTGTCGTAAAAGAAAAAAATGACGACATCTCTCATTTGATGACTGAAACTTTGGCAAAACTTTACACCGAACAAAGATTGTACACCAAAGCAATTAAAGCTTACGAAATCCTTCAAAATAAGCATCCAGAAAAAGCCGAAGATTTCAAAGATAAAATTCAAGAAATCAAAGATTTAAAGCAAGGTAAATAAAACAAAAACTCCAAGAATTTCTTGGAGTTTTTTTATTGAATTAGACTAACGATTTGTTTATAAAGTTTCTTCAGGTTTCAGATTTCCTCTTAATTTATTCCAGATTTTCCTTCCTAAAATAAAGACTACAATAACAAGGGCAATCGCTACCAAAAACGCAATTACGGGAGCTGCTAAAGCTAAAAAAGTCATCATTCCTGCTCCTGCTGTTTCGGTGGTGGCAACTACAGAATTTCCGAGTCCACCAGTTGTAGTAGTAGAAGCGGCTCGTGTTCCTGCAAATCCTGAACTAATTGCGGCGGCAGTTCCTCCACCTGCAATTAATGCAAGTGCCCAAGTTGGAAACGTTCCTAAATCTGTGAATTGCGCAGCAAACATGATAGAACCTGCAATTGTAGCCAAGGGAACAGAAGCGGTGTCTAATAAATGGTCAACGTACGGAATATAATATGCTAAAATTTCTACCACAGTGGCAATTCCTGTAGTGATGAGCGTAGGTAAACCAGCCAACCATTGAAAATTTTCGTTCATGGGAATCCAACCCATATAAGAAGCGAGACTTACAGCAAACATAGGCAAGAAAACTCTAAAGCCAGAAGCTGCAGCTAAACCAATGCCAATAAATGCACTGATGAAGTAAGGAAGATAAGGAATGTTGTCTAACATTTTGTGTAATAGTTTATTATTTGTGCAAACTAAATTACAAAAAACGTGCTATTGATTTTTATTTTTTGAGAAGTTTTAAAAATTCTTCTTCTATTTCTTGATAATTTTTCGGAAGAGTAGGTGAAATGTAGAACAACATGGTTAAGGAATTTTCGCCAAATTTTTCTAAAAACTGAGCTTTATTGAGTCTATAAACTTCGCGCAAAAGTCTTTTGATTCTATTTCTGTGAACTGCTTTTTTAAAATATCTCTTAGAAACAGAAACGCCAACTTTATGTTGAGTTGTCATGCTGAGCGAAGTCGAAGCATCTATTTGGTAAGAAATCACTCTCAAATTTCCGCAAGTTTTCCATTTTCCTTTCTCAAAAAGTAAGGAAATGTCATTTTTTTGCTTGAGTTTTTCTTCTCTGGGATATTTAAAATTCAAAATATAAAATTTTGTCAATTAATTTGTGAATTTTGCTTTGCAAGTGAATTTCTTTTACAGTCAATTTTATAATTCACCATTCTCTTTCCGTAGGAAAGATTCACTTTTCACTTTTTAATAAAAAATTAATCACTTCTGCGGCAGCATTTAAACCAAAAAGTGCAGGCATAAAACTGATGGTTCCGTAAAAAGATTTTTTAAAATTGCTTCCATCGGTGAGTTTTAGACTTTCTTCTTTTTGAATTTCTGTAGAAAAAACACATCTGAAACCTTTGGTAATTCCTTCTTTTTTCAATCTTTTTCTGATTTGCTTGGCAAGGTAACAATTATTGGTTTTGCTTAAATCTCTTACCAAAACTTTACTTGGGTCGGTTTTTCCACCAGCTCCCATTGATGAAACCAGTTTTATCTTTCTTCTTCTACAAGCTTTAATCAAGGCTAATTTCGGCGAAACACTGTCTATACAATCTAAGACGTAATCAAATTTGTTTTCTTCTAAAATTTCGTCCATTCTTTCAGGTGACAGAAATTCATTGATTTTAACCAAATTAATTTCAGGATTGATGTCTAAAATTCTCTCTGCAACGATTTCTACTTTATCCTTTCCTACAGTAGAATGTAAAGCGGGTAACTGTCTGTTTATGTTGGTGATATCTACAATGTCTCCGTCTACAATTGTCATATTTCCAACTCCAGCTCTTGCCAAAAATTCTGCTGCAAAAGAACCCACTCCACCTAAACCAACCACTAAAACTTTAGCGTTTTTCAAGGTTTCTAAGCCTTCTTTTTTTACGAGCAGTTCCGAACGTTGTAACCAATCTGTCATTTTCTAATTTTATTTTTTCACGCAAAGAGCGCAAAGATTTTCTTAATCACTTAATTAAAACTGAATGTTTAAAATTTCTAAATTTTTAGAAATCTGTTCTTGTAGTTTTTCTACAGAAATTTCCTTGATTTCAGCTGCTTTTAGATACAATTCTGCAATGTCAAAATCTGCATCATCTGTTTCTAAAAATATTTTTTCTAAAGGAATTTCTTTCAATGTAGTTTGCAAAGATAAGTTGTGAAGTACAGATTTTCCAAAACTTAGATAAAAACCATGTTTTAGCATCTCATCAGCAATTGCTTTTTTCTTATTAAAACCATGAATAATTAATGGAATTTGTGCAATTTTTTGAAAAGGAATTAATTCTTGAAATTTCCTTACGCAATGAATGATAACCGGTTTTTGAATTTGATTTGCCCAAAGAATTTGTGCTTCGAAAACTTTTTTCTGTAGATTTTCATCGATGTTTACCAAAGCATCCAAACCACATTCTCCAATGGCTAAACATTTTGGATTTTGAGAAATGATTTTTAGGTTTTCTAAATCATTTTCCCAGTGTTCATCAATGCTTTGCGGATGAATTCCCACCGAAAAATAATGCTCTGGAATCTTTTCTTCTGGCGTAGAATTATAAATTCCGTAAGAGATTTGTGGGTTATGATGATGGAAGTTGAAAAAATTCATATTCAAAGATATGAAATCGGTTAAAAAATTAAACAAAGTATTAAACATTTGTTTGCATGAGAAAAAGTTTTTTATATCTTTACTTTTCAACAAATTAGAGAATGAAGAAAAAATTTACCGAAAAGCAAATTCATATTCTAGAAATCGCGGAAGAGCTTATTGCACAGAAAGGTTTTGAAGGGACTTCCGTTCGTGATATCTCTGCTAAAGCGAATATCAACGTGGCGATGATTTCTTATTACTTCGGCTCTAAAGAGAAAATGATGGTAAATCTTTACCAATATAGAGTACAGAAAACCAGAGAAACATTTGCTGAATTTACCCAAACCATAAAAGACGGAAAACCAGAGATGCAACTCAAAGAAATTATTAATTTCGTAACTAAACAGTTATTTAAATTCAATTATTTTCATGGTTTTGTGACGCAAGAACTCAGACATCAAGATAGAGTGAAAGGTACGTTGCTAGAATTCTACCAAACGTTTACTAAAGTTCTAGAAGATGTAGTGCAGAAAGGTATTGTAAGTGGCGTTTTTAAAAGAGCTGCAAAATCAGAAGATATAGTTTCTACCATCATTGGAACCATTGTATTTACCATTAGGAATAAAAATTATTACGAAATTTATTTAAAAGGTAACGACGAAGATTACCTAGCTAATGCCGAAAAAAAACTGAAAAACCATCTCAATCTTTGTGTTTTCTCGCTTTTAGGATATCAAATTTAACCTTATTTGCGTTAAAGTATCTTAAAATAAATCTTTTGACAAAAAAAGTTTTATTTTTGCAAACTGATAAAGGGAACATTATAGAAAGATTTCCTTACTTTTATTTATGAAAAAAATATTCTCATTATTCGCAATCGCTTTTTTGCTTTTGTCTTGTAACAAACAATATGATTTGGCAATGAAATCTGCTGATAAAGATTTTATAATGAAAGTTGCCAATGAAAAATACGAAAAAAAGAAATGGACAGACGCACTTGCGCTTTACGAAAGATTAACCAATTTGGTGGCAGGAACAGATGATGCTCCAGAAGTGGTTTATAAATCTGCGTATGCTAATTATTACGACAAAAACTATAAACTAGCGGCACACCAATTCAAGAATTTCTCGGTTACGTTTACCAATGATCCTAGAAAAGAAGAAGCAGCTTATATGTCTGCATTGTGTTACTACGAAGGTTCTATGGATTATAACTTAGACCAGAGTAATACAACTTCGGCGATTAATGAATTACAAGAATTTTTAAATAATTATCCAAATTCAGAAAAAGCAAAAAACATCAATGATTTAATTGATGAACTGAACTATAAATTAGAGTTCAAGGCTTATGAAAACGCAAGGCAATATTTTAAAATGGCAGATTATAAAGCAGCTACCATTGCTTTTGAAAACGTTTTAAATGATTTTCCTGCAACTAAGCTTAAATCTAAAATCTACGCTTATATTTTAAAATCTAAATCAGAATTGGGGATCAATTCTATTTATGACCTTAAAAAAGAAAGATTAGAAAGTGCAATCGCATTTACCAGACAAGTAGAAAGAGAATATCCAAACTCAGATTTAAGCAAAGAAGCTCTTGATATAAGAGCAAAACTAGAAAAAGAAGTTGTAGAATTTGCGAAACTTCAAAAAGAAGTAGAAGCTAGAAAAGCTGAATTTACAGAAAAACAAAAAGCAGCTGAAGCCAAGGAAGATGCTAAAAAACAAGTTAAAGATCAGCAAGAAGCGAATAAAATTAAAATAGATAGTGCAAAAATTAGCACACCAGAACCAGGTGCTACTTTCAAGATTAGAAGAAATTAATTATCTTTGCAAACTAAAATAAAAATAAATCACTCAAAATGAGCGTAAAAGATACAAAAGCAGAAGTAAACACCATTACATACGATAAAGATAAAATCGAAGAAAAAGTAGGTTCTATCTACGAAGCTATCGTAATTATGGGAAAAAGAGCAGAACAAATTAATGCTGAAATTAGAACTGAACTTCATCAAAAATTAGACGAATTTGCGGTGCACAATTCTACTCTGGAAGAAGTTTTCGAAAACAGAGAGCAAATTGAAATTTCTAAAAACTACGAAAGATTACCGAAGCCTACATCTATTGCCATTAGAGAATGGTTAGATGACGAAATTTATTTCCGTAGAACCGAAGAAAAATAAACAACATTTGTTAGGATAAAAAACAAAGTCACAGATTTTCTGTGGCTTTTTTGTTGAGTTTATGTTTGAAAATCTTTAGATTTTCAACTTTGCAAGCTTTGTTAAATGAAATGCCTTTAATAAAGGTAAATGATGCAGATTCTTTGCGTTTAAAATAAACCATAAAAATTCAAAAAAAAACCATAAATTCGTTCAGTTAAAATTCTAATCATATGGCTCTAAAAGGTAAAAAAATTCTATTGGCAATTTCTGGCGGAATTGCAGCCTACAAAATGAATTACCTTGTAAGAGATTTTGTAAAAAAAGGTGCAGAAGTAAAAGTTATTTTAACACCTTCTGCTGAAAATTTCGTTACAAAAGTCATCCTTTCTACGCTTTCTAAAAATGCAGTTTATTCTGATTTTTATGACCAAAACGGAACATGGAATTCTCATGTAGAACTCGCACTTTGGGCCGATGTATTATTGGTAGCACCTTGTACTGCAAATACTTTGGCTAAAATGGTTCATGGGATTTGTGATAATTTGGTAATTGCTACTTATTTGTCTGCAAAATGCCCGGTTTTCATAGCTCCAGCAATGGATTTGGATATGTATGCACATCCTTCCACCAAAGAAAATTTAGAAAAAGCAGAAAAATTTGGCCATTATATTATTCCAGCAGAATTTGGAGAATTGGCTTCTGGTTTAGAAGGTCAAGGAAGATTAGCGGAGCCAGAAACTATTTTACAAAACATAGAAGATTTTTTTACTCAAAATCATTCTAAAAACTTAGAAGGAAAAACCGTTCTCATTACAGCAGGACCTACCTATGAAGCAATAGACCCAGTTCGTTTTATTGGCAATCATTCTTCGGGGAAAATGGGATTTTCGCTTGCTGAAGAAGCGGTAAGACGTGGCGCAAAAGTGATTTTAATTTCTGGTCCTACTTCACAAAAAACGAGCACTAAAAATATTAAAATTCATAGAGTAACTTCGGCGAAAGAAATGTACGATGAGGTTTTTAAATACTATGAAAAGGTAGATATTGCTATCGCAAGTGCGGCTGTTGCAGATTATGCCCCAAAAATCGTTGCCAAAGAAAAAATAAAAAAATCTGAAGAAGAATTTACCATAGAATTGGTTAAAAATCCAGATATTTTGAAAACGATGGGCGAGAAAAAAACGCATCAGTTTTTGGTTGGTTTTGCATTAGAAACTAAGAATGAAGAAGAAAATGCCAAAAGCAAATTGCAGAAAAAAAATCTGGATATGATTGTGCTTAATTCACTTCGTGATGAAGGTGCTGGTTTCCAAAAAGACACCAATAAGGTTAAAATTTTAACATATTCAGAACAAAAAGAATTTTCTCTGAAATCTAAAGATGAAGTGGCAAAAGACATTTTAGATTTTGTAGAAACTCAACTTAAGAAATAAATTTTTTAAAAATTCGTTTAGAATTCAATGAAAAAACTACTTTACATATTTGCACTTTTACTGCTTTCTCAATTTAGTTTTGCGCAAGAACTGAATGCCCAAGTTCAGATTAATTACCAACAAATTGGCGGAAGTAACGTGCAATTATTCAGAACAATGGAGAAAAGTCTGAAAGACTTTATCAATAAAACCAGTTGGACTGGCAAAAAATTTCAGAACTACGAAAAAATAAAATGCAATTTTTCAATCATTCTTGTCGAAAAAAGCGGGAATAATTACAAAGGAACTTTGGTGGTTCAGTCGGTGCGTCCTGTTTATGGAACGCAGTATGAAACGCCGATTCTTAATGTTAATGACACCAATTTTTCTTTTGAATATCTAGAAAATCAGAACATGGTTTTTAACGAAAGACAATTTTCGGGGAAAAATTTGATTGATGTGATGAGTTTTTATGTCTACCTTATTTTAGGTTACGATGCAGATACATACCAAATGAAAGGCGGAACTCCGTGGTTTGATAAAGCGATGCAGATTACTCAAAATTCTCAAAATCAGAACTATATGGGTTGGTCTCAATTAGAAAGTCCTAGAAATAGAGGAGCGCTGATTGCTACGATTTTGTCTGAACAAAATTCCACGCTTAGAAATTTCTACTATAATTATCACAGAATGGGCTTAGATAATTTAGGCAAACAAGACCAATTTTCTACGAAACAAACCATTGCAAATGAGATTTTGAGACTTAAATTCTACGAAAGTAATTTCCAGATGAATTATCCTTTTAACCTCTTTGTAGAAAGCAAAAAAGACGAAATTTATAACATTTTCGATTCCAATAATAATGGAGGTGTAGACATGAATCAGCTCAAAAATTTGATGAGTTTATTCTCTCCAAAAGATATAGACACGAAGTGGAATAAATGGAAGTAAAATGAATCTTAGAGCTACGCTTTTGTGGTTTGAATTTTCTGAAATTTACACTATTTTTACAGGCTCGAAAACGCAACTCAAATAAGTATTCTTTAAATAATGTTATCAAGAATTTACATCCAAAATTTTGCATTGATAGACCAACTTGAAATCAATTTTAAGAAAGGTTTACAAGTGATTACTGGCGAAACAGGCGCTGGTAAATCTATTATTTTGGGTGCTTTGAGACTTATTTTAGGAGAAAGAGCGGATTCTAAAAGCATTTCTGACTTCTCAACGAAAAGTGTAGTTGAAGCGGAATTTAAAATTTCTGAATCTTTGAAAATTTTCTTCGAGGAAAATGATTTAGATTTTGAAGTAGATACCATTATCCGAAGAGAAATTTTGCCTTCTGGGAAATCTAGAGCTTTTGTGAATGATGTTCCTGTTACTTTAGACGTTTTGAAAGAACTTTCTGAGAGATTGATTGATATCCATTCTCAGTTTGAAACTTCTCAACTTTTTAGCGAAGAATATCAGTTTAAAATCATCGATGGACTTTCTGAAAATAAAAATTTAATAGAAACTTATCAGAATGATTATTTTGAATTTCAAAGAAAGCAAAGAGAACTAGAAAAACTGAAAAATACACTTTCCGAAGGAAATAAAGAGAGCGATTACAAGTTGTTTTTGTTGGAGGAATTAGAAGCAGCACAATTAGAAACGGTGAATTATGAATTGCTGCAAAGCCAAATTTCTTTAGCAGAAAACAAAGGTGCGATTTCTGAATTGCTCGCTCAAATTTTTGCCAGAACAGACCAAGAAGAAGTAGGTTTGTTCGATGGTTTCTATGATGTTAAAAACAAATTGAGCAGAGTCGCAGACTTGTCTTTGCAGTTTTCTGAGCTCAATGCAAGATTAGAAGAAAACTATGTAGAGTTCAAAGATATTCTCTTTCAATTGCAAAATGAAGCCGAAAAACTAGATGCAAATCCTGAAGATTTATTGGTTTTACAAGAGCAAAATGATAAAATCAATGCACTTTTTCTAAAACACAAAGTTTCAGATATAGAAGATTTATTGAAAATCAAAGAAGAACTTTCTTTAGAAAAGAATTCTTTTGAAGACATAGAAAATAAGATTGCTCAATTAGAAAAAGAAATTACTGAAGCTTCTCAGTCTTTGCTTAAAAAAGCTGAAATTTTATCTAAAAACAGAAAACAAACGGCTCCAGTTTTTGTAGAAAAAGTAGAATCACTTTTACATCAATTAGGACTAGAAAAAGCTAAAGTAGAAGTGGAACTCTCTTCAACGAAAGAATTCGGTAAATTCGGAACGGAGAAAATCCAATTGTTATTCCAAGCGAATGCTGGATTTGCCTTGAAACCGATTCAAAATGCCATTTCTGGTGGTGAAAGAAGCAGAGTGATGCTTTCGATTAAAAAATTCATGGCAGAAAATGCAGAACTTCCTACGCTTATTTTAGACGAAATAGACACGGGTGTTTCTGGAAGAATTGCCGATGAAATGGGCAATGTAATGCAAGAAATGGCAGAAAATATGCAGTTGATAGTCATTACTCACCTTGCGCAAGTTGCGGCAAAAGGAAATGATAATTATAAAGTGCAAAAATCTGATATTGAAGGAAAAACCCAAACCAGAATTTTGCCACTTAATCAAGAAGAAAAACTTACAGAAATTGCACAATTGCTTTCTGGAAGCAAGATTACAGATGCCGCAATTCTTCAGGCAAAAGAACTCATGCAATAAATTTTGTAACGAAAATATAGTTTTAGAAACTAATGATTGAAAAACGATTATGTTTCTAAAATTTCTACAACTTGAACTCAAAAGTTTTGTGAGAAGCCCGCAATTTGCTGCGGGAATCTTAATGAAAATAGGAATGCTGTTTATGTACGCATATTTGGCGCTTATTTTTGTAGGCGGAGCTTTGGGTGTGTATTTCGGAGCGAAAAAAGTAGGTTACGAACCGATTCAACTTTTTAGCCGGATTTTCTTAGTGTATATTGCCATCGATTTGTTGTTGAAATATTTTATGCAGCAACTTCCTGCGGAAAATATCAAGCCCTTTCTCACCTTGAAAATTTCTAAAAATCAAATTGCAGGTTACACCCTAGTGAAAATTTTAGTTTCATTCTTCAGTTGGGCGTTTTTACTTTTTGCGATACCATTTGCAGCGCTTTTAATTTTTAAAGGGAATCTAAATGTAGTAACCGTTTTGCTCTATTTCGCAGCTTGTATTTCTATGGTTTTTATCAATACGTTTGTCAACACCATTATCAATAAAAGTGATAAGCTGATGTACAGTCTTTTTGGATTGATGGCGATTATTGGTGGATTGCATTACTTTGAAATTATAGATGTTTTAGCGATTTCTGAGAGCATTTTCTATGGATTGTATCAAAATATTGGCTTCTTTATTATTCCGATTGTTGTATTGCTGGTTTTGGCGATTTATACTTTTTCTTTCATCAAAAAGAATTTGTATCTGGACAGAGGTTTAGAAATGAAAAAAGCGGCAGGAAAAACCGAAAACATTGCTTTCCTCAATAAATACGGTACATTAGGAACTTTTATCAACAATGATATTCGATTGATTAAAAGAAGTAAAGCGGCGAGAAGTGCTTTAATTGGAGGAGTTTTATTCCTTTTTTACGGGTTACTTTTCTTTAGCAAAGGTTACAACACCAGTTTCATGCAAGTTTTTCTAGGGATTTTTGTAACAGGCGGTTTTAATTTTATGTTCGGACAAAGAGTTCCAGCTTGGGACAGTTCTTATTATCCTCTGATGATGACGCAAAATGTTCCTTACAAAGATTTTCTCAAAGCAAAATGGGCGCTTTTTGTGATTGCGATTTCGGTTTCTATGATTTTAGCAGTCGGTTATGCATTCATCAGTTGGGAATTTTATTTTACCATTTTTGCGGCAGGTTTATATAATTTAGGAGTCAATTCTTACCTCACTTTATTGGCGGGAGCTTACAATAAAAAACCGATTGATTTGAACTCTGCTTCGAAAGGTTTCACCAGCGGACAAAACAATTTCAATATTAAAATTCTCTTTCTTTTATTGCCACAAATGGTTTTACCAATGGCTGTTTTCGGAGCGATGAAATATTTCTTCGGAATGACTCCAGCGGTTATGAGTTTAGGAATTCTAGGATTGATAGGGTTTCTACTTCGAGATAAAATTTTCAACATCATTGTAAAAATCTACAGAACCGAAAAATATTCTACCATCGCGGCTTTTAAAAAATAATGATTAGAATTTGGGCGTGCCTTTTTTCCAAGCTTTCTTACAGAGCCAAAGCAAAAAAGTCGGTCTACACTTCCAATCTTTTTTTACAAAAAAGGATTTCCAGTTACGCCCTCACGCAAAATCACAACCAAAATAAATATACCAAATACCAATTACTAAATACCAACTACCAACTACTAAATACCAATTACTATCATGATAAACATTCAAAATATTTCTAAAGTTTACGGAACCGCAAAAGTGCTTAATATACAAGGACTTACTATTCCCAAAGGCGAAACTTTCGGTTTGGTAGGAAATAACGGAGCAGGAAAAACCACGCTCTTTAGCTTGCTTTTAGATTTAATTGAACCCAGTTCAGGAAGCATTCAAATTGATGGAATTCAGGTGAATAAGTCAGAAAATTGGAAAAATAAAGTTTCTGCATTTATAGATGACAGTTTCTTAATTGGTTATCTTACTCCAGAAGAATATTTTTACTTTTTAGGCGAGTTGCGCGGTCAAAACAAAGCTTCTGTAGACGAATTTCTAAAACAATTCGAAGATTTATTTAATGGAGAAATTCTCAATGCTAGAAAATACATCAGAGATTTATCGAAAGGAAATCAGAAAAAAGTAGGAATTGTAGGCGCTTTAATTGGCAATCCAGAAATCATTGTTTTAGATGAACCTTTCGCGAATTTGGATCCTTCTACACAGATTAAACTAAAAAATTTGATTAAAGTGCTTTCTCAAAATGCAGAAGTCACTTTCTTGATTTCTAGCCATGATTTGGCGCACACTACAGAAGTTTGCAACCGAATTGTAGCCATCAATAAAGGTGTAGTGGTAAAAGATATTTCTACCAATTCTGAGACCTTGAAAGAATTAGAAGAATATTTTGCTAGTCAAGTAAGTTTGTAGACTAGCTTTTTTTAAGAACCAACACTTTCTGCGTTTTTTGCTTTTGCATAGAACGCAGAAAGGTTTTTTTGTTTTAATACTCGCAATATTATCTTTCCTTTATTTGATTTATTTCGTAAATTTACACTTCAATTTTGAAGATGAAAGAGAAGGTTTTTAGCTTCAAAAATCGTAAATCAAAAATCGTAAATCAAAAATAAAATGGACTTTATTTACCAAGATCCGTATCCAATTCTAAAGGATGACACTGTTTATAAAAAACTCACTTCAGATTACGTAAAAGTAGAACAATTAGGTGATAGAGAAATCTTAACCGTTGATCCAAAAGGTTTAGAGCTTTTGGCGGAAAAAGCAATGGAAGATGTTTCTTTTATGCTTCGTTCTGAGCATTTGGCAAGTTTACGCAGAATTATAGATGATCCAGAAGCTACTGATAATGATAGATTTGTAGCGTATAATTTGTTGCAAAATGCTGCAGTTGCGGTAGAAGGTGCATTACCTTCTTGTCAAGATACAGGAACTGCAATTGTGGTAGCAAAAAAAGGAGAAAATGTTTACACTGGAGTTGATGACGGAGAATTTTTAAGCCGAGGAATTTATAACACTTATAAAAATAGAAACTTAAGATATTCTCAGATTGTTCCTTTGAGCATGTTCGAAGAGAAAAATTCGGGTTCTAATCTTCCTGCACAAATTGATATTTATGCAAAAAAAGGAAATTATTACGAATTTTTATTCTTGACAAAAGGAGGAGGTTCTGCGAATAAAACTTTCTTGTATCAAAAAACAAAATCTCTATTGAACGATAAATCTTTAGAAGAATTTATCCGCGAAAAAATTATGGATTTAGGAACTGCAGCTTGTCCGCCTTATCATTTAGCATTAGTTATTGGTGGAACTTCTGCTGAAGCCAATTTAGCAGCGGTGAAAAAAGCATCTGCAAAATATTATGACAACCTTCCTACAGAAGGAAATATGGCTGGTCAAGCGTTCAGAGATTTAGAATGGGAAAAAAGAGTGCAAGAAATTTGTCAGGAATCAGCAATCGGGGCGCAATTTGGTGGAAAATACTTAACACACGATGTTCGAGTTATCAGATTACCGAGACACGCCGCTTCTTGTCCTGTTGGAATGGGCGTTTCTTGTTCTGCAGACAGAAATATCAAAGGTAAAATTACCAAAGACGGAATCTTCTTGGAGCAATTAGAAACAAATCCAGCACAATATTTACCAGAAACAGCTCCTCATTTAGAACCAGCTGTGGAAATAGATTTGAACAAGCCAATGCCAGAAATTTTGGCAGAATTGTCTAAATATCCAATCAAAACTCGTTTGAAACTGAACGGAACGCTGATTGTTGCAAGAGATATTGCTCATGCAAAAATCAAAGAATTATTAGATGCTGGAAAACCAATGCCAGAATATTTTAAAAATCACCCAATTTATTACGCAGGTCCTGCCAAAACTCCAGAAGGAATGCCAAGTGGAAGTTTCGGGCCTACAACTGCGGGAAGAATGGACGTTTATGTAGACGAATTCCAGAAAAATGGTGGAAGTATGATTATGCTTGCTAAAGGCAATAGGAGCAAAGATGTAACCAATGCTTGTGCAAAATACGGCGGTTTCTATTTAGGTTCTATTGGTGGTCCTGCTGCAATTTTGGCGAAAGAAAATATTCTTTCGGTAGAAGTAGTAGATTTCCCAGAATTAGGAATGGAAGCGGTAAGAAAAATTGAAGTGAAAGATTTCCCTGCGTTTATTATTACAGATGATAAAGGCAATGATTTCTTTGCAACTTTAGCTCATTAATGAAGAAAAGGTAAAAATTCGGTGGAGATTTAGCAGTATGCGGCAAAATTCAATAAAAAAACTTTTGTCGATTAAAAAAATGTTATATTTTTGCCTAAAATAATAGAAATTATGTTTTTAGCAGGATTTTGGCCAGTTTATCAGTTTCTTTGGACTGTATATTTTCTAACCATGTTTTTAGTTGGATTTTGGTGTATCTTTATGTTTTTCGGAGTAGTGATTCCTATGTGGTTAACAGAAGGTTTAGCTGAATATTTCGGGAAAACAAAGAAATTTAACCCAGAAGATATCAGAAGAAAAACTCTTCTAGAGCAAGAAGGTGTAGAAGTAATCTACAACCAACCAAAAGGAGACGGCCCTTATTTACACGCTGGTCATCATTAATTGAGGTGACATTGCTTTTCTCCCTGAATTTGAGAAAAGTAATATCAAAGCAAAACAAAATATATTTAAAATCTGTTCAGTTTTTCTGGGCAGATTTTTTTCATCCTTACATCTAACTTCTAACATCCAAGCAAAATTCCTTATCTTTGTACCCAAATAATTTTAGACTATGTCAAAAAGTTTAATCCCAAAACTTCAAGCAATTAAGCAACGTTATAACGAGGTTGCTGATTTAATTATACAACCAGATGTGATTACTGACCAAAAAAGATATGGTCAGCTCAACAAAGAATACAGCGATTTGGGAAAAATCGTGAAAGTTTTTGATGAGTATATGCAAGCATTAAATACGATTGAAGAATCAGACGAAATCATTGCAGATGGTTCTGATAAGGATTTTGTAGAATTAGCAAAAATCGAAAAAAACGAAGCTTTAGAAAAAATTCCAGGATTGGAAGAAGAATTAAAAGTTCTTTTAATCCCAAAAGATCCTGCAGATGATAAAAATATTATCCTAGAAATGCGCGCCGGAACTGGTGGCGACGAAGCTGCGATTTTCGTGGAAGATATGTACAGAATGTACACCATGTATTTCAAAACCAAAGGTTGGAGACACGAGGTTACCGATTCTTCTGAAGCTTCTAAAGGTTACAAAGAACTCGTGATGAAAGTAGAAGGAGAAGGTGTTTACGGAATTATGAAATTTGAATCGGGAGTTCACCGTGTTCAGAGAGTTCCTGAGACAGAATCTCAAGGTAGAGTGCATACTTCGGCGATTACGATTGCGGTTTTACCAGAAGCGGAAGAAGTAGATGTGGAAATTAACCCAGCAGATATTGAGATGCAAACCTCTCGTTCTGGTGGAGCTGGTGGACAAAACGTAAACAAAGTTGAAACGAAAGTTCAATTGACGCACAAACCTTCAGGAATTGTGGTGGTTTGTCAACAAGCGCGTTCTCAGCTGGCAAACAGAGAGTTAGCGATGGAAATGCTTCGTGCAAAATTGTATGATATTAAATTACAGGAAGTGGTAGGAGATATTGCAGCACAACGTAAAACGATGGTTTCTACCGGTGACCGTTCTGCAAAAATTAAAACTTACAATTATCCTCAAGGTAGAGTTACCGACCACAGAATCAACAAATCTATCTACAATTTAGATGCTTATATGAATGGCGATATCCAAGAAATGATGGATGCTGTGATTATGGCAGAAAATGCAGAGAAAATGAAAGGTCAAGAGGAAATTTAATGGATACCAATGAAAAATAAAAATTTCATTTTTGTTTTATCGTTGGTTCTTCTTTTTGCCTTATATCATTTAGCTGAATTTTTTATAGTGTTTAAAAACAATGCGACAATGTTTTTGGCATTTCAATTTTTGTTTTTTGGCACTGCTTTTTTTCTCGGGAAATGGTATGACAAAGGAGGGCTATCTACATGGGGACTTTCTATAAAAGGTGGTTTTGTATTGCAAATTGCTTTAGGGATTTTCTTTGGTGTTCTGCTGTATGGAATTTCGTATTTGATTGGAATTTCTTTTGGAATTGAAAAAATAACTGAAATTCCTGATATAAGCACAATTATTAAGACATCTCTTCCTTTTGTTTTTGGATTAATTTTCTCTTCTACATCAGAAGATATTTTAACACGAGGTTTGCTCTTTAAACATTTGCATTCCAAAATAGGTAGCGTTTTTTTCGTTTTATTTTCGGCGGTTTTCTATGTTTTGAACCACATTTATAAACTAGGAAACGGTTTTGAAACTATTGCTTATCTCTTTTTATTAGGTGTAATTTTTGCCATTCCTATATTGGTAACCAAAAAACTTTGGGTAACTTCAGCCATGCATTGGGCAGGGAATTGTGTTTTTTACATCAGTCACGAAGTAATAAAAACACAAGAAATAGCATCAAAAATTGGGTTTAATACCATTCTCTGCCTATTTATCTTAGTAGTTGTATTTATCTTTATTTTACTGAAAGACAAAATTTTTGCTTCAAAAACTGAAATTTAATTGAAATGACTAGTCCTAAAAAACCGATACAGATTATAGGACAAAAATAAATAATTAAACCAAAGTAAAAACGTTTTTGC
>NZ_JASMRM010000009.1:89349-113218 GCF_041431305.1 Cloacibacterium sp. Arc13 | reverse complement strand
TTTTTTTGTTGTACAACCTCAAAGATACTTTGAGTTACTTTAATTCCTTCTTATTTTTTTATTTAGGACGCTATTGAGAATTTGTTAACATTATTATGGGAATGTCTTTAGAATCTAATAATAAATTTTTCGGTTTAAAAATAAAGTTGTACTTTTGCACCTCGTTACATAATAATCATTAAATAATATTGGCATGTACTTAACATCAGAAAAAAAATCAGAAATCTTCGCTAAACACGGAGGAAACGCTGCAAACACAGGTTCTGCAGAAGGACAAATCGCTTTATTCACATTCAGAATTAACCATTTGTCTGGTCACTTAAAGAAAAACCACAAAGATTATGCTACTGAGAAATCTCTAGTTAAATTAGTAGGTAAAAGAAAAAGATTGTTAGATTATCTTAAGAAAACTGAAATTTCTCGTTATAGAGCAATTATTGCTGAACTAGGAATCAGAAAATAATCAGATACAAGAAAATTTTAGAAGCAACTCAATTTTGAGTTGCTTTTTTATTTATATTTGAATATTAAATTATAAAAAAATGGACATTCGTTTAGAAAAACTAGAGCTCATGAAATTGCTTTTACATACAGAAAGTGAATCTGTTTTAAAAAAGGTGAGAGAAGCTTTCAAAAACGAGGAACAGGGTTATATTTCTCAGGAACAATATGATATTGTGGCAGAAAGAAGAGCAGAATATTTAAGCGGAGAAGGAAAATACTTTAGTTTTGATGAGGTAAAAAAAAGAATCCAAGAGAAAACCAAATAATCTCATGAAATATAAATTAATATTCAGAGATAAAGCAGTTTTTGAAATGGAAGATGCTTATGAATATTATGAATCTAAATCTAAAGATTTAGGAAAGAAATTTCTCATTGTTCTGCAAAAATATTTTGATAAAATAGAGCAAAATCCAAAACATTTTTCATGTAGATTTAATGAAATAAGAGAAGCGTATATCGTAAAGTTTCCTTTTATAATCTTATTTGAAATTCATCATGAGGAAATAATTATTTATTCCATTTTTCATACCAGTAGAAATCCAGAAGAGAAAATGTAATATGCAATTCAATTTTGAGTTGCTTTTTTGTTATAACTTTTTTAAATTCCGTATCTTTGCCATCGAAAATTTAAAAAGTTTAAATATTAACGCAATCAATACGGATTGCACAAGACAGTAAATTTTATGAATGCTCCAGAAGCAATTATTGAAAAATTTCAATTTAAAGACGGGAGAGAAGTCTCCATTGAAACAGGAAGATTAGCAAAACAAGCTAATGGTTCTGTAGTAGTAAAATGTGGCGGAACAATGCTCCTTGCAACAGTAGTAGCCAACAAAGACGCAAATCCAGGGGTAGATTTCTTGCCTCTTACAGTAGATTACAGAGAAAAATTCTACGCGGGTGGTAAAATCCCAGGAAATTTCTTTAGAAGAGAAACTAAACCTTCTGATGATGAGGTTCTTACCATGAGATTAGTAGACAGAGTTCTTCGTCCGCTTTTCCCAGAAGATTTCCACGCAGAAGTTCAGGTAATGATTTCCCTAATTTCTTACGACAAAGAAGTAATGCCAGAAGCTTTAGCTGGTTTAGCCGCTTCAGCTGCTATTGCGATTACAGATATTCCTTTTAACGGGCCAATGTCTGAAGTAAGAGTAGTAAGAATTGATGGGCAACTTTCTATCAACCCAAGTATCGAAAATCTTAAAAAAGCAGATTTAGATATTATGGTAGGTGCTACCAAAGATTCTATCGTAATGGTAGAAGGTGAAATGAAAGAAATTTCTGAAGCAGAAATGCTAGAAGCGATTAAATACGCTCACGAAGAAATTAAAGTTCAAATCGAAGCACAAGAAAGATTAGCAGCGAGAATTCCTGCATCTCAAACCAAAAGAGAATACTGCCACGAAACGCACAACGAAGAAATTCGTGAGAAAGTTTGGGCAGAATGTTATGATAAAGTTTACAACGTAGCAAAAACTCCTTCTGCAAAAGAAGAAAGACACGAAAAATTTGCCGCAGTTTTAGAAGAATTCCTTTCTCAATATTCAGAAGAAGAAAGAGCAGACGTAGAACCATTTGCTAAAATTTACTACCACGATGTAGAAAAAGAAGCAATGAGACAAATGATTCTAAACGAAGGAATCAGATTAGACGGTAGAGATCCTAAAACGATTCGTCCGATTTGGTCAGAAATCGATTATTTACCAGGAGCTCACGGTTCTGCAATCTTTACCAGAGGTGAAACGCAATCTCTTACAGCGGTAACTTTAGGTTCAGTAAAAGATGCCAACATGGTAGATTCTGTTGCCATCAATTATGACGAAAAATTCTTCTTACATTATAATTTTCCACCATTCTCAACAGGTGAAGCAAGACCTTTAAGAGGAACTTCAAGAAGAGAAGTTGGTCACGGAAACTTAGCTCAAAGAGCTTTAGCAGGAATGATTCCTCACGAAAATCCTTATACCATCAGAGTAGTTTCAGATATTTTAGAATCTAACGGTTCTTCTTCTATGGCTACGGTTTGTGCAGGAACTCTTGCATTAATGGATGCTGGTGTACAAATTACAAAACCAGTTTCTGGTATTGCTATGGGATTAATTACTGACCCTAAATCTGGTAAATTCACTGTACTTTCTGATATTTTAGGAGACGAAGATCACTTGGGTGATATGGACTTCAAAGTAACAGGTTCTGCAGACGGAATTACCGCTTGTCAAATGGATATCAAAATCCAAGGTTTAACCATGGATATCATGGAAACCGCACTGAATCAAGCAAGAGAAGGTAGATTACATATTTTAGGAGAAATCCTTAAAACCATCGATAAACCAAGAGCAGATGTGAAACCTCACGCTCCGAAAATGGAAATTTTAGAAATTTCTAAAGATTTCATCGGTGCGGTAATTGGACCTGGTGGTAAAATTATCCAACAACTTCAAAAAGATACAGATACTGTAATCTCTATTGAAGAAATGGGCGAAATTGGTAGAATTGAAATCTCTGGAACTGACCGTGAGAAAATCAATGCTGCAATTGCTAGAATTAATGAAATTACTTTCGTGCCAGTTGTAGGTACTGTTTACAAAGGTAAAGTAGTAAAAGTAATGGATTTCGGTGCTTTCGTAGCGATTGCTAAAGGAACCGAAGGTTTACTACACATCTCAGAAATCGAATGGAAGAGATTAGATAAAGTTCCTTATGCTGAAGGAGATGAAGTAGAAGTGAAATTTATGGGTTATGATGATCGTAAGAAAATGAGACTTTCTAGAAAAGTTCTTTTACCAAGACCACCAAGACCAGAACAAAAGCCTAGAACTGAAGGAGACGCTCCAAAACCAGAAGGAGAACAACCAACAGAACAAGCATAAAAATAGAAGCTCTCGCAATTTTGCGGGAGTTTTTTTATTACGTTTCCTTCACGCTATAATATTCTAAAAGTCTATGGAGAAATTTTTTAAATCGTAGTTTTATAGCTCTCATATTTTTACTTTTTAGATGTTCAAAAATAGGGCTATTCTTTTTGTGATTCAATTACACTTTTGTGTGATTTTTTGAGGAGTTTTTAGGAAAATCTAAAAATGTTTTTCGGAGTGTATTCATAGATTGTCATTTTTATTTATATTGTATTGAAATTATTTAGTTAAATCTCTCAAAACATAAAAAATATTCTCATTTTTTGGTGGCTGATAAATCTCAAGTGTAAAATTTTCATGGTTTAGTCAAATTCTTGTATTTTTGAGAATAAACAAATTAAAATATTATGAGCTTTCCTACAGACTTAGAAATAGCGCAATCGGCAGATATTAAACATATTAGAGAAATTGCAGACAAAATCGGAATCGACCGAGAAGATTTAGAGTATTACGGGAAATACAAAGCGAAAATCCCTTTAAAATACATCAACGAAGAAAATATCAAGAAATCAAAATTGATTTTGGTTTCAGCGATTAATCCTACTCCAGCTGGAGAAGGTAAAACCACTGTTTCTGTAGGTTTATGTGACGGATTGAATAAAATCGGTAAAAAAGCCATCGCAGTTTTGCGTGAGCCAAGTTTAGGTCCAGTTTTCGGGATAAAAGGTGGAGCAGCAGGTGGTGGTTACGCACAAGTTATTCCGATGGTAGATATTAATCTGCATTTTACAGGAGATTTTTCGGCGGTAGAAAAAGCCAATAATTTACTTTCTGCACTCATTGATAATAATCTTCAAGATAAAAAAAGAAGCCTAAATATAGACCCTAGAACCATCGTTTGGAAGCGTGTAATGGATATGAACGATAGAAGTCTTCGTCATATTGTAGTAGGTTTGGGTGGTTCTAATAACGGAATTACGCGTGAAGAAGGTTTCAATATTACGCCGGCTTCAGAAGTAATGGCGATTCTTTGTCTTTCTAAAGATTTTGAGGATTTAAAAAACAGATTAGGAAATATTTTCGTAGGCTATACTTTTGATAAAAAACCAATTTACGCCAGAGATTTAAATGCTCAAGGAGCAATGGCGATTTTATTAAAAGACGCTATTCGTCCGAATTTAGTACAAACTTTAGAAGGAAATCCAGCGATTCTTCATGGTGGTCCTTTCGCGAATATTGCGCAAGGAACCAACACGATTATCGCAACTAAAATGGGACTTTCTTTAGCAGATTTTGTGGTGACAGAAGCAGGTTTCGGAGCAGATTTAGGAGCAGAAAAATTCATGCACATCAAAGGATATTATGGAAATTTAAAACCAGATGCTTATGTTTTGGTGGCTACCATCAGAGCTTTAAGATATCACGGTGGTGCTAAAAAGGGCGAATACGAAAAACCGAATCTCGCAGCAGTAGAAAAGGGAATTGAAAACCTTAAAAAACATATCGAAAACGGCTTTAAATGGCAATTAAAACCAATTGTAGCGATTAATCATTTTGCCACAGATTCAGAAGAAGAAATCAATTTTGTAAAAGCAGAATGCGAAAAATTAGGAGTGAAAGCTATTCTCGCAGATGAATTTACGATGGGTGGAGAAGGCATGAAAGCACTTGCAGAAGAAGTAGCGAGCTGTGCATTTAATTGCGGTAATAATTTTAAACCTTTATATAGTGTAGAAGATTCTGTGGAGTATAAAATCGAAACAATTGCCAAAGAAGTTTATGGTGCTGACAGCGCTGTATTTTCTCAGAAAGCTAAAAATCAATTAAAATCCATTTATGATTTAGGCTTAGATAAATTGCCGATTTGTATGGCAAAAACTCAGAAATCTTTATCGGATGATGAGAAAAAAATTGGAAGGCCAATTGGTTTCAAAGTGACTGTTCGTGAATTTGAATTTGCAGCAGGAGCAGGATTCATTATTCCAATTTTAGGAGATATGATGAGAATGCCTGGTTTGCCAAGTATTCCAGCAGCAGAAGGAATGAACATAGACAAAGATGGTGTCATTACTGGATTAAGTTAATCTTTAGACCATATAACAAAAAAACCGACTTTTTATAAAGTCGGTTTTTTTGTGAAATTCTGTAACTTTTTATGGAAATTCTATAAAATATTTTCAATGGATTTATAGAATCTTTGTAACAACAAAAAACACCAATCACAAAATATAAAAACAAAATTATGAAAAATGTAAGATCAAAAATATTCACAGCCATTTTAGCTTATGTAGCTCCGATTGCGATTAATTATTTGATGAATAGATTTCTGAACAAGAAATCTAAACCGCAAGTAAAATCTACGCTATAACACTATAGTTTCAACATAAATCAGTTTTCTCAATTATTTAATTTTTTAGCTCTCGAGATGTTATTTTGACTTTCGGGAGCTTTTTAGTGATAAAACTCAGATGTTTATTATTTGAATATTTCAGATAAAAACTGTAACTTTATGAAATGAAAGATAATAACTTATAAAATGTAGACGGCTTTCTTTAAAGCCTCAATTTTATAACTATTTTCATAATTTTTAAGTTTTTATGTTAGACTTCGCTTGAGCCATTCAAGCGAAGTTTTTTTATTGATAGAAGAAATTAAATATAGAAATTGAAATTTCTTAACATACATCAATGACTTCGTATCAGAAATAAGACTACTTTTGTCTCATTAAAAAAATAAAAAGATTATGATTAAAAAAATTGCATTATCATTAGTACTAGTATCTGGACTGGCTTTTGGACAAGCTAAAAAAGTAGTTTCTTCTGACGTTCACTGGTGGGGTTATAAGATCGCTAAAACTGAAGCTTCTTCTCACGATGGAACGGTAAACGTGAAAAACGGAACTGTAGTTTTAAAGAAAAACGCTCTTGTTGGTGGTACTTTTGTATTAGATATGACTTCTATTAACGCTACAGATTTACAAGGTGAATATCAACAAAAATTAAATGGTCACCTTAAAAATGGCGATTTCTTCGAAGTTGATAAATATCCTACTGCTACTTTCAAAATCACTTCTGTGAAAAAAGGAGCTAATGGTAAAAGCATCGTTACAGGAAATCTTACTGCTAAAGGAAAAACAAATGCAGTTTCTTTCCCTGCTAAAATTTCTGTGAAAAATGGTGTAATAACTTTAGAATCTGATAAATTTACTATCGACAGACAAAAATGGGACATAGCTTATAAATCTACTATGCAAGATGTAGTAGTAAAAGACGATATAGATTTGGTTGTTAAACTAACAGCGAAATAGTTTTTTTCAATTGTGTTTTTAGAGAATCCTAAAGAAAATTTCTTTAGGATTTTTTGTTTTTAATCTGTAAATTTATACAGAATTACTAAGCTAATAATCGTATGAAATTATATGTCATCAGTGGATTGGGAGCAGATGGAAGTATTTTTGAATACATTCAATTTCCTAAAAAGTTTACCGAAATTATCTACATCGATTGGTTAATTCCTAATTACAACGAAAGTTTTGAAAACTATGTCAATAGAATGGCCGAAAAAGTAGATGTAAGCGAAAAATTCTGTTTACTGGGTTATTCTTTTGGAGGAATTATGGTGCAAGAAATTCACAAACTGAAACCTGCCGAAAAAGTAGTGATTCTGGGAAGTATAAAGTCTGATAAAGAAATGTCTATCACCTTTCATTTGGCAAAAAGTTCTAGAATTTTTGCGAAACTTCCCGAAAGTTATTTCTCCGAAAAAACCATAAAATCTTATGCCTTTTTCAGAAAATTATTTGATCCCAATAATCCAAAACTTTGGCAATATTTCAAAGTGCAAAATCCTACTTATCTGAAATGGAGTATCAATAAAATCTTAGAATGGAAACATGAAGAGGATAAAAACGTTATCCAGATTTTAGCAGATAAGGACATTGTTTTTCCAGTAAAAAATTCTAAGCCCAATTATGTCATAAAAGGCGGAACTCACCTTTTTCCAGTAACTAAAGCCAAGGAAGTTTCTAAAATTTTAGAAGAAGTTTTCAGCGAGTGATTATTTTTGGTTTTTCTGAGCTTTTTGTTTTTCCTTTTCCAATTTTTTAAAATAACCTCTGAAGAAAATATTATGCTTCAGCGCTTCCAGATTTTGGTTCAGTAAAACACTAGCCTGGTTCAGATTATTCATTGTAGAATCTATGTTTTTAACCAAATTGGCATCGTTAGAAAGGTAATTGATGGCGCCTTTTCCGTTTTTAGCATTGCTGATGGTTTCGTTCAGATTTTCTACAGTTTTATTGATATTTTGAGAAGATTCATCTAAGTGAGTTAGCGCTCTTCGCATTTTATTGGCTACAGCAGAATCTTTAAGCACCGCAACGATGTTTTCTTTATCATTAATTCCTGCAAGAATTTTATTTACTTCATTGATGGTTCTCGTGGTTTCGTAGCTGGTTTTCTTAATGTTGGCAATGCTGTTTTTAAGGTCAGAAATTCCATATTTCACATCTTGACTTAGTGTTTTGTCATTCAGCAGCATACTTAGCGTTCCTGTTCCGTTATTTATTTTTTTAGAAACTTCTAGAATGTTAGCCGTAATTTGTTCAGCATTGTTATTGGTTTTGTTAAGGGTTTTGAGCAAATCCTCTGTTGTGAGTCTTTCTTCGGCTTTTAGAATGTCTCCAGATTTTGCAAGCGCAGCATTTTCTGAACTCGGTGTGATGTTGACAATCATATTTCCTACCAAACCATCAGAAGCAATACTGGCAATTGCATTTTTTTTGATGAATTTCATCGCACTTTTGTCGATATTCATTTCTACATTAATGAGCGTATCGTTTATGATTTCTATTTTCTTAACATAGCCCACATTAATTCCAGAAAAACGGACATTATTCCCTTCTTGTAATCCATTTACATTTTCGAAATGTGCTTTTAAGGTTTCGGTTTTACCAAAAAATTGCTGTCTGTTTCCAATAAAATAAACAGCCATAATAAAAATGATGGTTCCGAGGATAACAAATATTCCGAGTCTTAATTTTTGAGCAACTGATTTTTCCATGTTTTTAAAAAACTTATTTAAAAAATGCTTTTACTTTTGGGTCTTGTGAAGTGGAAAGTTCGGCAAATGTTCCTTCTGCATAATTTTTTCCGTCAATCAGTAAAATCATTCTATTAGCAATAACTCTAGCACAGTCTACATCATGGGTAATGATGATAGACGAGGTTTTATATTTTTCTTGCACCGATTTCATGAGCAAGATAATTTCTTTAGAAGTAATCGGGTCTAAACCAGTGGTTGGTTCATCATAAATGATGATTTTTGGTTTTAGGATAAGCGTTCTGGCAAGAGCAACTCTTCTTTTCATGCCGCCAGAAAGTTCATTCGGCATTAAATCAATTACATTTTTGAGTCCCACATTTTGCAGCGCTTCTTCTACCAAAGGCAAAGTGTCTTTTACATTTCCAAACTTTGAAATATGTCTTCTGAGCGGAAACTCTAGATTTTCTCTCACTGTCATAGAATCATAAAGCGCACTTCCTTGAAATAAAAATCCAATGTCTGCTCTTATTTCATCTAAAGCTTTTAGAGAAAGATGCTCTAATTTTTGGCTCATAATTTCTATCGTTCCGCTATCTGGAATTTCTAAACCAATCAAACATTTTATCATCACCGATTTTCCAGAACCAGATTTTCCCATTATCACTAGATTTTCTCCTTGATAAAGATTCAAGTTAAATCCGTCCAAAACTACATTGTCTCCATATTTTTTATAGAGATTTTCAATTTTGATTATCGGTTCATGTGCAACATTAGGATTCATCTTATTCTATAAAAATATTGGTAATCAAGACAGCGATAAAATCGATAACAAACAATAACATGGAGGAGTAAACCACCGCAGAATTGGCGGCAATTCCTACACCTCGTGTTCCTGATTTACATTGGTATCCTTTGAAACAACCTACCATTCCTATGGCAAAACCAAAGAAAAAAGTCTTGATGGTTGCAGGAAGCAAATCACTAAATTCTATATTGTCAAAAACTTGATTAAAATATTGTAAAAAAGAAACATCACCTTTCAGATTTTCTACCAAATAAGACCCGAAAATTGCGATGAAATCACTGTAAAAAACCAAAATCGGTAACATAGCAGTCGTCGCAAGAATTCTAGTCACTACCAAATATTTAAAAGGATTGGTTCCCGAAACTTCCATAGCGTCTATTTGTTCGGTTACGCGCATAGAACCTATTTCTGCACCTATTCCAGAGCCTATTTTTCCTGCACAAATCAGCCCAGTAATAATCGGCCCGATTTCTCTAATAATGGAAATACTCACCATGGAAGGCATCCAAGAAACAGCACCAAATTCCATTAAAGTAGGACGGGTTTGTAAAGTGAAAACCAAACCGATGATAAATCCCGTAACAGAAACTAGAAAAAGTGAGCGGTTACCAATGCTGTAACATTGTTTCAGAAATTCTTGAAATTCATAAGGTTTTTTATAAAATTCTTTTAAAAATCTTATGCTGAAATAGCTCATTTCGCCTATCTCTACGATGAAGTTTTTTAAAGATTGTACTATTTGATAAAAAACTTTCATAATAAACATTTAATCTTCTATCAAATTTACTGAAATTTCTTGATTTATCCTTAAAATTCCTGTTAATTATTTGATAACAAAAAAAACCGCGGTCATTTTTTATGACAGCGGAAAACTTTTTATTTTGCGACTTGTTTTTTTGGTGATTATTTTTTCCTTTTAAAATCTTCGTCTTTTATGACCATTTTATAAGCGAGCCATAATCCGAAAACCGATGCAATGATGAAGAAAAACATCGCTATAGAAATTCCAAAAATTTGAAAATTAGGAACCCTCATCAATAGAGACGAACCAATGATTAATGCAGCAATAATAAGTGCGATGGAAATTCTATTGGCTACTTTTTGGAAGGCATCTGTAAATCGTTCTTCGTCTAAAGCATCTATTTTGAGCTGAAACTGATTCTGAGCTAAATTTTCGGTGATTTTATTAAGTCTTTCCGGAAGATTTTCGGCTAATTTTTTGGTTTCTATCAATTGAGCAAAGAAATTTTCTGGTTTGGCTTCGTGAGCCATTTTTTTGACCATCATTTTCTCCAAAATCCGCTTCATACTTTCAGCCAAATCATATTGAGGAGCGAGAACCGCTACAATTTGGTCTAAATTCAATAAAATTTTCCCAAGAATGTTCAGTTCTACCGCAATTCTGATTCCTTTTTCTGCGGCAATTTTATTCATTCTGATGAGCATTTTCCCCGTTTGCATTTCTGCGGCATTTCTATTCTGAGAATCCAGCACAATTCGGTTGATTTCTTTTTTGAAACCAATAATATCTGCGTTTTTTTCATCTTGACTGATTTCTAAAAGCACTTTAGAAACTTCTTCGCCATTGTATTTGCTAATAGCGATGAGCAATTTCAAGATTTGTTCCTGCAAATTCGGACTGAATTTCGCCACCATTCCTAAATCCATTAAGGCAATTTTTCGGTCTTTGGTCAAATGTACATTTCCAGGATGCGGATCTGCATGTGCAAAACCATCAAAAATAATTTGTTGAAGATAAGCTTCTACCAATTCATCAATAAGTACCGAAAAATCGGTTTCTGTTTTTTGAATTCCATGTACAGAAGTAATTTTTTGACCTTCCACGAAATCCATCGTCAGAATTTTAGAAGTAGAGTAGTCTAAAACAGGTTGAGGAATCACAATATGCTCAAATTTTTCTAAATTTTTACCCAAAGCAATCAGATTTTGAGCTTCTCTGTTGTAATCCAATTCGTGAATGAGAATGTGTCTCATCTCGTCTAGAACATCGTCTATTCCGTATTTTTTGGCGGTTTTAGAATGTTTTACAGCAAGATCTGACAATTCTTTCAGGGTGTCTAAATCTTCAATGAAGTTTTTACGAATTCCCGGTCTTTGAATTTTCACCGCTACTTCTTTTCCAGAGCGCAAAACTGCTTTGTGAACCTGCCCAATACTTGCAGACGCTAAAGGTTGGGTTTCAAAACTCAAAAAAGCTTTGGAGATTTTCGTTCCTAATTCTTCTTCCACTATTTTTTGAATTTCAGAATATGGAATTTCCTCTACATCATCTTGTAGAGAAGCCAATGCCAATAAATAAGGTTCTGGCAATAAATCTGGTCTTGTAGAAAGGGTTTGCCCGATTTTTACATAAGTCGTCCCCATATTTTTGAGGTCTTCTACCAATTCTTCTGGAGAAGTGTAGCGATTAGATTCTTCAGAAAGTTCTTGATCTTCTGCCAATTCATCAAGCGCTTTGTCTGAAGCAGCCGATAAAATATCGCTGTTTCTATATTTGAGTACCAAAGAAATGAATTTCTGGTATTTTTTTAGATTTTCGGGAATGATATTCATAGGAAATGAGTTGTTTTTTCAAGAGCAAATTAATTGAGAATAAGTGTCTTATCTGTTACAAAATTTGGAGGTGTATTTTCAAAATTTTAAGGATGAATAATTTTTTATGGTTTGCCTAATAATTTTATCTTTGTAAAAATCATTTATCAATTAAATATGGAGAGTATTTCGGTTTTTGAAATCATAAAAGTAGGAATTGGGCCGTCTTCGTCTCATACGATGGGACCTTGGAATGCAGCGGAAATGTTTCTGAGCGAAATCAGAAGAAATCACCAGATTTCAGAGGTGACAGAAGTGTATGTAGAGTTTTTTGGCTCGCTTGCCAAAACAGGAATCGGTCACGGAACAGATATTGCCGGAATGCTAGGATTAAGCGGAGAAAATTTTAAAAAAATAGATACCGATAAAATAGATGCTAAAATAGCCGAAATCAAAAATTCTGGAAAATTGATTTTAGGAGCTGAAAAAGAAATTCCTTTTATTTATGGAAAACATTTGGTGCTGAATATGAAGGAGTCTTTAGATTTTCACCCAAATGGAATGATTTTCAAAGCGGTTTTTAACAACGGCGAAATTTTAGAAAAAGACTACTATTCTGTTGGTGGCGGTTTTGTGGCGACTCAAGAAGATAATTCTATTGAAAGTCACTGTATCATAACACCTTATCCTTGTCATAAAGGGGAAGATATTTCCAAATATTGTGAAAAATTAGGCGTTGCAAGACTTTCTGACTTGGTGTACATCAATGAAGAAGCTTGGAGAACCAAAGAAGAAACGAGAAGTGAAGCGCTTTACATTTGGCAACAAATTAAAGAATGCATTTACAAAGGCGTTAATAAAGGAGGGGTTTTACCGGGTGGACTTAATGTAACGAGAAGAGCTGCAGATTTTAATCGAAAATTATTAGGCGAAGATGATGTTATTTACAAAAACATAAACGAATGGTTTGCTGCGGTAAAAAATTCTCCTAAAGATTTCAATCAAATTACCCGTTGGATTTCGTGTTTTGCATTGGCTGTAAACGAAGAAAATGCCAGTTTTGGTAGAATTATTACAGCACCTACGAATGGAGCGAGTGGTGTAATTCCTGCGGTTTTGATGTATTCTCAAACGTTTACAGAATTCAATACAGAGGAAGATATCATCAGATTTATTTTAGTGGCGGGAGAAATCGGTACGCTTTTCAAGAAAAATGCAACCATTTCTGCAGCAATGGGAGGTTGCCAAGCAGAAATTGGCGTTTCTTCGGCGATGGCTGCAGCTGCGTTAACAGAAATTTCGGGCGGAACTCCAGCTCAAGTAATGATGGCGGCAGAAATTGCGATGGAACATCACCTTGGTCTCACTTGCGACCCAATTGGTGGATTGGTGCAGATTCCATGTATTGAGAGAAATTCTATGGGCGCCATGAAAGCGATTACCGCTTGTCATATCGCTCTAGAAAGTGATCCTTCTAAAGCCAGAGTTTCTCTGGATGATGTGATTAAATCCATGTGGGAAACCGCTCTTGACATGAATTCGAAGTACAAAGAAACTTCTGAAGGTGGTTTAGCAGTTGCCGTGAACGTGGCAGAATGTTAATGAAATTTTGAGGAAGATAACCTCTATTTATTTTCTAAAAATTCTTAACTTGTGGCGTTGAATTTTTATCAATGGCTACCATTATCAAACCCAATATTGCTCCGGAATTGCTATCACAACTCGACACGAAATTCGAGGAAGAGAAGCAAGTCATTGTGCATTGTGGTTTTCAGAATAATTATTTGATTGGAAATCTCGTAAGAATTTGGCGTACCACGTTTTTGGTGGATAAATTTACGGGACATAGAAGCCAACTTTTATTCTGGGAAAATATCTCTATGTTTCCTTATTGGACGGAAGTTCCACCTGTGAAAGAATATTGGTTTACCCTTATTTTTTCTGGATTGCCTAAGGATTGCAAAATCTTTGATTTTGTAGAAGAAATTCCACAAGAAGGAGGTTTTCTGGTCACCGATATTGATAGAAATGAAAGCGATGTTTATACGATAAAATTAATTTAAATGAAGAAGATTTACCTACTTTTACTCTTAATTTCAAGTTTTGCCTTTGGTCAAGGTCTTAAAAATAAAACCGATAAAAAACAATTTCCTGCAGAAATTCTAGAAATCGAAACCTTTCAAAAAGAACTCAATCGAGAATACAAAACAGAGGAAGAAACACCTTTGCGTGGTTCTAATTTCAAGAAATTCAAATCTCATCCGTTTTTTCCTATTGATTTAACCTATCGTGTAAAAGCGAAATTGGTAAAAACTGAAAACGCAGTTCCTTTTGAAATTCCAACTTCGTCTGGAAGAACCAAAAAATACAGAGAATTCGGGAAAGCCTATTTCACGCTGAATGGAGTAGAACAAGTATTGACGGTTTATCAAAGTTTAGCTTTGTTAGATGACCCAGAATATCAGGATTATTTATTTTTGCCTTTCAAAGATGAAACCAACGGAAAAGATACGTATGGTGGCGGAAGATATTTGGATTTAAGAATTCCTCAAAATGATGAATTGATTATTGATTTCAATAAAGCGTATCATCCGTTATGTGCTTATAACGCTACCGATTACAGTTGCCCAATTGTTCCTCAGAATAACTGGTTGCAATTACCAATCGAAGCAGGTGTGAAATACCAAGATATTTGGTTTGAGCATTAGATTCTAGATGTGAGATACTAGATACAAGACATGAGATGTGAGCATTTCAAAAGGTTGCATAAACTAAAAATTCAAAATTTACTTTCTTTGAATAGAGGAAAATAAATTTTGAATTTTTTTATCAAATATTTTGAGTGAAGTAATTTTGCAAAAATCGTCAATGCTTAATGTTTTTATAACGCAAAGATTCTGAATAATAAAAAATAAAAATTTGAGGGAGCAAAGCTAAAATTCGCAAGCGAATTGAAAAAGCGAAAGCTTAAAGACGAATTTATTCGTCAACTTTGCTCGCTTAAAGCATGAAAAATTTGATAAAAATCTTTGCGCTCATTGCGAAAAACCTTTGCGACTTTGCGTGAAAAAATCTATCTAACCACCGCATTAATTTTATCCCAAAGTGCAGCATCAAAACCAGACAATGCGAAATTAGGATTCTGTGGATCCGAAGCATCGCCCATTCTGATAACCACCATATTTTTACTCGGAATTACATAAATTCTTTGATCTTCGGCGCCCATCGCTGCATACATATCTGCAGGAGCATTAGGAACTAAAGCAGTGGGATAAACCGTTTGCGAACCCGGAACCATATATTTGGATTTTCCATTGAGCCACCAAAGATAACCGTAAGAAGGATTGATATTTTGAGAAGTAGAAGTGGCTTCGTTCAGATAAGTTTCATTGATGATTTGTTCGTTTTTCCATTTTCCTTTGTTCAGGAAAAGCAGTCCAAATCTCGCCATACTTCTGGTATTGCTATGATAAATGGTGAAAATAGTCCCGAAATTCCAGAAACCATCCATCCCGATTTTATTTTTCAGTTTAGCATTAAAATAATTCTCAAAAGTTTGGTTGCTAGAAGCGGCCACTACATCTATTAATTTCTGAAAAACATTGCTGTAAGACCATCTTGTTCCTGCGTCTGCTAAATACGTAAGATTGGGTTTTATCACGAGGTTGCTCTCATCGTTAAGACCAGAAGTCATCGTGAGTAAATTTCTATTGGTGATGAGGTTTTCTTTTTCCAGAGTTTCGCTCGTCCAGCCGTTTCCTAAATATTGAGAAACTTTATTGTTGATGTTAAGTAAACCTTCTTGTTGTGCAATTCCTGTGGTGGTAGAAACCAGCGTTTTTCCGGCGCTGTTCCATGGCCAAGTTGCGGTAGCAGAATGCCCGTTGAAATATTCTTCCATTACAATTCTACCGTTTACGAGAATCATAAAAGATTTAGAATGTTTTTCTGCCAAGAAATCTTTGAGCGGTTGCACTGCGCTTTGGTTCCAACCGAGACTGGCGATAGATTTGGTTTCCCAATTGTTGTCTGTATTATTTGGGAAATACATGGTTTCTGTGGGAGTTGGTGTTGGTTCATCATCACTACTGCTGCAACCAAAAAACGGGAGTAACACTAAAAGAGGTAGAAATTTCAAAATTTTCATAAGCTGGTTTTAGCTCTTTGATGGGATTTTTTGGGGAAGGTTAAAAATTTAAAATTTATTTTAAATATAAGATTTATATAATTCTAAATAAATGGTTTGAAATTGATAATTTCAAGTTGTATTCTATTACAGATGGATAATGAATAATATGTCCCTTGTATCCAACGTATTTCAATAATAAGCTATTTACCATAAAACGTAAATGAGCAATGATAATTAGAAGTTCTTGTTCTTTAGATTCCAATTCTTCTTCGTTAAAGGGTGATGTTCCGTGAAGAAATTTATTTCTATGATTAAGTATTTCTAATTCTTTTTCGTTTAATTTTATTTTATAATAATCAAAAGGATAAGAAAGCTTTTTTGAATTTGTTGGTCTATTTAATTCATTTATTTTAGAAATTAGAATTTGCATTCCTTCTGGAGTTACTACATTATTATAATTTAAAAGAGTTTCTTTTAATTCAGCTCTAATTTTTTGTGACAACTTTTTGTCTGAAATAGGATTCATTCTTTCTTTATTTTCCTCATAAACTAAATTAGTTATTGTTTCTAGGGCAATAGATAAGATTCCAGCTTCGGTAAGTTTTTGTTTAACAGAATAAGATTCAATAATTAATTGACAACTTCTAGAAAAAACATTATTATTCTTTATTTTAGAGCATAAATTAGAGAAAAAATCTAATGAAAGAGGATTTGAAAATTCTTTATATTTTTCAACTTGTTTTATATTTTCTAAATAGTCAATGAAATGTGATGGATTTGTAATATAGTTTTTGTTAAAAATATTATTATCTTTTTTTTCGTAATATGTATTTTCAATTTTACAAAATTCTATAAGTTCAGAAGATTGAAAAAAATTTTGATTTTGCAATAAAATACCAGTTAAAAAACCAATACTTGTGGTTATTGAGTGACAGGATTTTTTAAAATTAATAAATGATTGTTTTTCTTGACCTTCTATAATAAAAAATATTTTCTTATTATTTTCATTTTTGTACTTAAAAATATGGTATTTATAATCGTCAATAATAGTTTCAACTAATCCTGAAAAATAAGTTTCATTTTCAATTTTTAATGTTTTTGTAGTAAAAATTTCAAAATCGATGTCTTTTTCAATAGGTATTATTAGTCTATGAAATTTATTATCATAATCAGATAAAAATCCTGAATGAAAATTTTTAATAGTTAAGTTAATTATTTGAGGTATATTGAAAGTGAAATTTATTTTTACTATTGATTTTTGATGAAAAGAAAAAGTTTCTCCAAGTTTAAGTAATGTTAAAGAACCCTCAGAATTAAAAATTTCCTTTTTTAAATCATCATATCCTATAATAGGATTGTCAAAAAAAAAATTACAACTAAAAAAATCACTGTTATCTTTTTTTTCTGTTAAACAGATTAGGTCAATGTTTTTTCCTTCTTTTTTTATTTTAAATGCTTTTTCTTGTTGAAAATTATTTATGCTTTTCAATGAAAGATTTATGTCTTTTTGAAAAACAAATTTTGTGTTTTCACTCATTTTTTTTATTTACTAAATTAAAAAATAAACACCACATTACATTACGGGAAACCGTAAAATGCTAAAAATCATCTAAATATTTCTAAACACCCCGTCATTCCGATTCTCGGAATGACACCCCTCTAAAAGAGGTGAACCGCACTAAGAACATTACTTTATCATTTAACACAGCGTTTGTCATTCTGAAAGAATCTCTACATATAGTTGCGTTAAATTTAGATTGACTTTGTCGAACCACTTCGTTGGGTTTCCTACGGAAATCGAAGATTAGACGCAGTCAATGAGAAAGTGAAAGTGATATTTTTGATATATAAAACAAAAAAAATCGTCACATTACTGCAACGATTTTAGAATTTATATTTTAGAATTTTCACATCCTTTAGGATAAGAGGAAATGAAAATTTCTTACACTTTTGCCAAAAACTCCTCAAAAATAGGAGAGATAGAAACGGTTCCGTCTGGTTGAATTTTATCTAGTTTTACCATTTCTATTTGGTTGATAGAACTAGAGTCAAAAGGTTTCTGTACGCGTACATAATTTTCGGTGAAACCAAACATTTTTCCGTCTTTTTCTTCGTGTTCCCAAAGTACAGGCAAGGTTTTTCCTAATTGCGTTTGGTAAAATGCCATTTTCTTTTTCTCAGAAAGAATTCTGAGCATTTTGTTGCGCTTTTTACGTTCCGCAATCGGTACAACACCTTCCATTTCTACGGCTTCGGTATTTTCTCTTTCAGAATACGTGAAAACGTGTAAATACGTAATCGGCAGTTCGTTGATAAAGTTGTAGGTTTCTAAAAATTTCTCTTCTGTTTCTCCCGGAAATCCTACAATTACATCTACGCCAATCGCAGCATCGGGCATTACTTCTCTAATTTTAGAAACTCTGTCGCTGTACAATTTGGTGAGATATCTTCGCTTCATTTTTTTGAGCAAATCATCGCTTCCACTTTGCAACGGAATATGGAAATGTGGCACAAAACTCTTGCTTTCTGCTACCAAATCTATGGTTTCGTCTTTCAGTAAATTCGGTTCTATGGAAGAAATTCTTATTCTTTCAATTCCCTCTACTTTATTGAGTTCTTTCACCAAATCTAGGAAAGTATGTTCGTGTTTTTTATTGCCAAATTCGCCTTTTCCGTAATCGCCAATGTTTACTCCCGTCAATACAATTTCTTTGATGTCTTTTTCGGCAATTTCTTTGGCATTTTTCACTACGTTTTCTACGGTGTCACTTCTAGAAATTCCTCTAGCCAAAGGAATCGTGCAATAGGTACATTTGTAATCGCAACCGTCTTGAACTTTTAAGAAAGCTCTGGTTCTGTCGCCAATAGAATAACTTCCGATGAAAAAGTCGGTTTCTTCTATTTCGCAAGAGTGAACTTGAGCGTGCTGTTCAGATTTTTCTAAATCTTCGAGGTAACTCAGAATATTGAATTTTTCTTTGGCTCCTAAAACCAAATCAACGCCTTCAATGGCAGAAATTTCTTCGGGTTTTAGTTGGGCATAACAACCCACAATCACCACCAAACCATCAGGATTGGCTTTCATCGCACGTTTTACATGAAGTTTACATTCCTTGTCTGCATTATCAGTTACAGAACAAGTATTGATAATATAAACATTCGCAGCATCGTCAAAACTTACTTTTTGATAACCTGCACCAGTCAATTGTCTTGCAATAGTAGAGGTTTCCGCAAAGTTCAGTTTGCAACCCAGCGTATGAAAAGCAGCGGTTTTTGTAGTGAAATTTTCCATAATAAATTGGGTGCAAATTTACGGAAAAAATATTTAGAATGAACTGAACAGAGGTTGAGATGAAATTTTATTAAAATTAATTTCCCCGTCCCTAAAAGGTGTAATTTTGATAAAATTTTCAAGATATATTTCCACCCTTTAGGGTTGGGGAAAAGAAAAATTTCTTGGAAATATTTTTTTTCATTCAAAATCTTAAAATTATAAACTTTATGAATTTAGTGGCAGTCAAAGTCGAGTCAAAGTCGAGTCTAATTCGGGTTTTGTTCGGAAAAAGTACCCGTTTTCCGAAGCTGATTCGAGCTTGATTCGAACATGATTCGAACAAAAGTGGTTTTTTGGTTAAATTTTTCGATGAAATGAGGTTTTAAAACATAAAAAATCCACAAATTGTAGACTTGTGGATTTTTGGAAAGATAGTTTGAGTTTATATGGTTTTGTGTTTCGTTTTTATAGTTGATAAATTTTTTCAAAAGCTTCTTCTGGTAAATTCCAAGTGCAAGATGGTGCTTTGTCATTAAGAACCGCCCATTTCTTATGTTCTAAGTCGAAAATTCTAACTCCACTTAGGTTCAGTTGGTTGGTTTTGTAAATATGTAAACTTACCGATAGCGTAGGTTTATTGTTCACGATACTGTGAATTCCGCCCATTTCTTCGGCGAAAGAAATGCCTTCTATCGCTACACCAGCGCCTTCATATTCTATGAAATCTTTGGTTTCTTTGTAATACACTTCGGTTAATTCACCTTTTAGGACTTTTATTTTTCCCTCGTAGTTTTTGTGGTCGTGAATTGCTGTTTTATTCTCAGCGCCCCATAACATGAGAATTGCTACAGCGTTTTCATTGCTAAAAACAGGGAATCTTTTATACGTTTTGGCAGGAATATCGAGTTCGTTGATTTTGAAAACTTGGTTGTAGTCTTCGAAACGGAATTCGAATAGGTTTTCTACAACGGTATTAAAGTCTGCCGAGACATTTTTTAAGTCTTCTAAAGTTTGGGCTAGGGTTTTAGTAATTGTTCTTTCCATAATTTTTACAAGCATGATTTTCAGTTGGTAAAATTATTAAAAACTGTGTTTTATGACACCGATTTTGAGATGATTTACATCATGCAAGATTGCTGATTTTATAAAAGAATTTATGATTTTTATCAAATTTTCTATTCTTAACATACATTCCGCTTCAGTTTTCTAAAAAAATAATATCTTTGCACCTGATTTTAAAGAAACGAGAAAAATGGATTTTAAAAATTATCAGATGCCTTATAGCATCAACCCGAATTACAGCAAGAAAGTTGCGTATTTTTCGATGGAATTTGCCATTGATCAAGCATTGAAAATATACAGTGGAGGTTTAGGATTTTTGGCAGGTTCTCACATGAGAAGTGTTTATAATCTGAAGCAAGACACTGTCGGAATCGGTATTTTGTGGAAATTTGGTTATTATGACCAAGCTAGAAATCACGATCAAACGCTTAATCCAGTTTGGACTAAGAAAATGTACAGCTTCTTAGAAGATACAGGAATTAAATTCCAAATTGACATTCACGATGCACCAGTTTGGGTAAAAGTAATGTACCTGAACCCAGAAACGTTTAAAACTGCACCTATCTTTTTACTTTCTACAGATGTGCCAGAAAATGACCAGGTTTCTAAAACCATCTGCCACAGATTATACGATGCGAATGAATCTACAAAATTGGCTCAATACATCCTTCTAGGAAAAGGAGGAGCTAAACTTTTAGACGAATTAAACCTAGAAAGAGAAGTATATCACTTAAACGAACCGCACGGTTTACCAGCAGCATTCTATTTATTGAAAAAATTCGGTGGAGATTTAGAAAAAGTAAAAGAAAGATTGGTTTTCACTACGCACACTCCAGAAGAAGCAGGAAACGAAAAACACAATGTACACACTTGTCACCAAATGTCTTATTTCTCTGGCTTAAGCTTAGAAGAAGTAAAGAAAATTGAAGGACAAGATAACGACCAATTTAACCACTCATTGTGTGCTTTGAGAATGGCAAGAATTGCGAATGGAGTTTCTCAGTTACACGGTGTAGTTTCTAACGAAATGTGGGGTAAATATCCAGGTATCTGCGAAATTAAAGCCATTACCAATGCACAAGATTTCAAATATTGGGCAAATAAACCACTCTATAACGCTAGAGAAGAAAGAGAAGACGAAGAATTCGACTTTAGAAAAAAACATCTTAAAAAGAGAACTTTCAGAATTGTAGCAGACCAATGTGGTAAATTATTTGATTCTAAAGTATTCACCATGGTTTGGGCAAGAAGATTTGCAGGATACAAAAGAGCAGATTTATTGCTTCAAGATAAAGAAAGATTCAGAAAATTATTGGAAAACAAAAAATATCCAGTGCAAATTATCTTTGCAGGAAAACCTTATCCAGTAGATTTTGCAGCGATTTCTACTTTTAACAACTTGGTTGAAGAAAGTAAAAATCATAAAAACATGGCGGTTCTTACAGGTTATGAATTGTCATTAAGTAAATCTCTAAAACAAGGTTCTGATGTTTGGTTAATCAACCCAAGAGTTCTTAGAGAAGCTTCTGGTACTTCTGGTATGACGGCTTCTATGAACGCTTCTGTAAACCTTTCTACAGATGATGGTTGGATTCCAGAATTTGCAAAAAATGGTGTGAACTCTTTTGTGGTTCCAAAAGCAGATTATGCAAATATGAGCGTTTTCGATGTAGACAATTATGATATGAACCAATTGTATGACATCTTAGAAAACCAAATTTTACCAATGTACTACGAAAGACCAGATGAATGGAGACAAGTAGTGAAAAATGCAATGGATGATGTAAAAGAGCAGTTCAATTCTGATAGAATGGCTGATGAATATTACAAAATTATGTATAATAATTAATCCATATATTAATATTTTTTACGTCTGGGGCGCTTCCAAAGGAAGCGCCCCAGATTTTTTAGTACTATAATCATTTAGTATTATAAAAAATAATTTATCTTGTGACTATAAATTCAGTTTTCAAAAACTGACCTTATCAACGTATGTATTTTCATTTGTAGTTAGTATGATCACTTTATAAAAATCTAAAATAAATGGCTACCAGAAGAAAATTTTTGAAAAATGCAGGAATTTTATCTGCAACCTTGGCTTTGAATCCTTTAAAAGCAGAAGAAATTCTTCCGAAAAATAAAAAAACAAGAAAACCAGTCGTGCTTTCGACTTGGAGATTTGGCATTCAAGCCAATGAAGAAGCGTGGAAAGTTCTTTCTCAAGGAGGAAAAGCTCTGGATGCTGTAGAAAAGGGCGTGAGATTGGTAGAAGACGACCCGAATGAAAGAAGCGTAGGTTATGGAGGAAGACCAGACAGAGACGGTAGAGTTACGCTAGACGCTTGTATTATGGATGAAAAAGCGAATATTGGTTCGGTGGCATCTTTAGAACATATCAAAAATCCAATTTCTGTAGCCAGAGCCGTGATGGAAAAAACGCCTCACGTCATGTTAGTTGGCGATGGAGCCTTGCAATTTGCGGTTTCTCAAGGTTTTGAAAAAATGAATTTACTCACACCAGAATCTGAAAAAGAATGGAAAGATTGGCTCAAAACATCAGAATATAAACCTGTGGTAAATATAGAAAACCATGACACAATTGGTATGATAGCACTTGATGAACACGGAAATCTTTCTGGAGCGTGCACAACTTCTGGAATGGCGTTTAAAATGCATGGTAGAGTTGGGGATTCGCCCATAATTGGAGCGGGGCTTTTTGTAGATAATGAAGTGGGCGCTGCAACTGCAACTGGTCATGGTGAAGAAGTGATTAGAACTTGCGGTTCACATTTGGTGGTAGAGTTAATGCGACAAAGAAAATCTCCTCAACAAGCGTGTGAAGAAGCAGTGAAGAGAATTTATAAGAATTTCGTGAATCAAAACCGAAATGTGAAAGATACTCAGATTGGTTTTATTGCCATCAACAAATTTGGTGAAACAGGTGCGTTTTGTTTGCAAAAAGGGTTTAATTACGCAGTTCATACTCAAGAAAACAATGTTTTAATTGATGCCAAAAGTTTAATTTAAAATTGATTAAACGCAAAGGTTTTTTAACATCTAAAACTTTTTAAGCAAGCAAAGTTTTATTCGCAAGCGAATTGAATGAGCTTGAAAATATTTTTTTTATATTTAATATGAGAATTTAAACAGGAGCTTAATAAAATCAACTCGTTGATAAGAACTTTGCTCACTTAACATTTAAATAAACTTCATAAAACCTTACATTTAAAGTTTATTTAATTTTTTAAACGCAAAGGTTTTTTAATATCTAAAACTTTTTAAGTAAGCAAAGTTTTATTCGCAAGCGAATTGAAAGAGCTTGAAAATATTTTTTATATTTAAGATGAGAAATTAAGCAGGAGCTTAATAAAATCAACTCGTTGATAAGATCTTTGCTCACTTAACATTTAAATAAATTTCGTAAAACCTTACATTTAAAGTTTATTTAATTTTTAAACGCAAAGGTTTTTTTAAGATCTAAAACTTTTTAAGCAAGCAAAGTTTTATTCGCAAGCGAATTGAATGAGCTTGAAAATATTTTTTTTATATTTAAGATGAGAATCTATGCAGGAGCTTAATAAAATCAACTCGTTGATAAGATCTTTGCTCACTTAACATTTAAATAAATTTCGTAAAACCTTAC
>NZ_JASMRM010000009.1:0-89249 GCF_041431305.1 Cloacibacterium sp. Arc13 | reverse complement strand
ATGAGAAATTAAGCAGGAGCTTAATAAAATCAACTCGTTGATAAGATCTTTGCTCACTTAACATTTAAATAAATTTCGTAAAACCTTACATTTAAAGTTTATTTAATTTTTAAACGCAAAGGTTTTTTTAAGATCTAAAACTTTTTAAGCAAGCAAAGTTTTATTCGCAAGCGAATTGAATGAGCTTGAAAATATTTTTTTTATATTTAAGATGAGAATCTATGCAGGAGCTTAATAAAATCAACTCGTTGATAAGAACTTTGCTCACTTAACATTTAAATAAACTTCGTAAGACTTTGCGTTTAAAAAATAAAAACTAATAACACCTATGACAGAAAATGAAATTTCGTATAAAATAATTGGCGCAGCATTAGAAGTGCACAAAAACCTCGGAATTGGACTATTAGAAAGTGCTTATGAAACTGCACTTGTGTATGAACTTCAAAAATTAGGTTTAAAGGTAAAGCAACAATACTCACTTGCTCTTAATTATAAAGAAATTGAAATAGACAATGCTTATAGAATTGATATTTTAGTTGAAGAAAAAGTGATTGTAGAAGTGAAATCAGTATTAGAATTAAATCCTATTCATTTTGCGCAAACCAATACTTATTTGAAATTTACAGGTTTAAAATTGGGATTATTAATCAATTTTAAAACTCAGTTATTAAAAGATGGAATTCACAGAATTGTAAACAAATTGTAAAATGTTAGAAATAGCTTGTTTTAATAAAGAATCTGCCGTTATCGCTGCGAAAGCTGGAGCAGATAGAATAGAGTTTTGTGCTGATTTTCATTTGGGCGGAACCACTCCTGATTTAGAAGATTTCAAAAATTTAAAAAAGGAAATAGACATTCCTATTTACGTGATGATTCGTCCGAGAGGTGGAAATTTTTTCTATTCAGATGAAGGTTTTAGTTTGATGAAACACCAATTGCAAAATTTTTGTAACGCTGGAGCAGATGGTTTTGTTTTTGGAATTTTAGACCAAAATGATGAGGTAAACGAAGAGCAATGCAAGGAACTTATCCAGTTTGCAAAAGGAAAACCTTGTACTTTTCATCGTGCTTTTGATAGAACAGAAAATCTAGAAAAATCATTAGAAATGCTTATCAATTCTGGTTTTTCTACCGTTTTGACTTCTGGTGGAAAATTTAATGTAGAAGAAGGCAAAGAAATGCTCCAAAAATTAGTGGAAATTTCAGCGGGAAGAATAGACATTTTATGTGGAGGTGGTTTGCGTTCTTCTAACCTTGTTGAGATTAAAAATTTCACTCATGCCAAGAGCTTTCATTCGTCTGCAATTTTGGAAGGAGAGGTTGCTGATTTTCATGAAATAACAAGACTAAAATCATGTTTTTAGGGCATTTTCTATGAGGTTTAAGTTGCTGAAAAGCCGTACTTTTAGGGGAATTTTTTTCAAAGCAATTTTATTAAAATTAAACAACACATTATTTAAAATTTTCACACTATGAAATTTCCGCTTTATTTACCACAAATCGAAAATCCAGCAAACAATAACCTTTCAATTCTAGCAGCAGATGTAGGTGGAACCAAAACCAATATTGCACAATTTGTTTCGCAAAATGGCAAAATGGTTCTTCAGTTAGAAGAAACATATACCACCAATCATCATAATTCTTTGACCGAAATTATTCTTGATTTTATCAAAAAAAATAATTTTGAGAAGCCAGACAGAATTTCTATTGGAGCTGCAGGTCCTGTAGTAAACGGAACTTGTCACACCACCAATATAAAATTTAAAATAGATGTAACAGAACTCCGTAGAGACCTACAAATAGATAAAGTCTATCTTATTAATGATTTAGAAGCTACAGCTTTTGGAATGACAGAGATGGATGATGAATTTATGGTGACCATGAGAAACGGAAATCCTTCTATCGGTGGTCATATTGCTATTTTGGCTCCAGGAACAGGTTTAGGCGAAGCTTGTCTTTTCTGGGACGGAAAATATTTAAGACCAATGCCTTCTGAAGGTGGCCACAGCGAATTTGCGCCGAGAACAGATGTAGAATTTGAATTGGTGAAATTTTTACAAAAAACCTACGGCGAAATCATCGTTTGGGAAAGATTGGTTTCTGGACCAGCTATTTACAAAATCTACGAATTTTTGAGAGATGTAAAAGGCTACGAAGAACAAGCTTGGCTTACCCAGAAATTAGCAGAAGCTAAAGATAAGTCTGCCGTAATCAGTGAAACTGCAATGTCTGGATTATGTACCACTTGCGTTTTGGCAATGGAAATGCTGGTAGATTTTATGGCGAGAAGAGCCAATAATATGGTGCTGAATTATAAAGCAACGGGTGGATTAATTTTAGCAGGTGGAATTCCGCCAAGAATTTATAACTTTATCAACAAAGATAAAATAGAAGAAAGCTTCTTAAAATGTGACGAAATGGAACCGCTTTTAGCTGGAATTCCTATTTATTTAAACCTAAATAGCAAAACAGCATTATATGGAGCAGCATATTATGGAGCTTTTTCTGAATAATAACATTTAGAAAAATTTAAAAATTAAGGAATGAAGAAATTGTTTTTAACATTAGGTTTCTTGGGAATGATGCATTTTGGCTTTGCTCAAGAAATTACTCTAGAAAAAATCTATTCGGGTTACTACCGCGGCAAAAACATTGCAGGAATCGCTTCTCTTAAAAATGGAGAGAACTATGCCGTAATCGAAAGAGGCGGTATTGCAAAATATTCTTACAAAACCACTGAAAAAGTGGGCAATATTGTAGACGGAAGTTTTGAGAGTTATATTTTTTCTGATGATGAATCAAAAATTCTTTTGCAAAAAGAATCTGAGCCTATTTATAGACATTCATTTTTAGGGAAATTTGATGTTAAAGACCTTACTTCAGGAAAAATAATCAGTCTGAACAACGGAAATTTCGTGCAAGAGCCTAAATTTTCGCCTAATGGAAAATTAGTGGCTTTTATTTCAGACAATAATTTGTTTTATCAAGATTTAGAATCTGGAAAAATTACCCAAATTACTGCTGATGGAAAGAAAAATTCAGTGATTAATGGATTGGGAGATTGGGTGTATGAGGAAGAATTCGGGCATGCAGATTTTTATCAGTGGAACAAAGGAAGTGATGCCATCATTTTTGTAAGATTTGATGAATCGCAAGTTCCAGAGATGAATATGCAGATGTATAATAAATCGCTTTATCCTACAGATTATCGTTTTAAATATCCAAAAGCTGGAGAGAAAAATTCAGATGTTTCTGCTCATTTATATCAAGTCAATTCTGGTAAAACCATCCATTTAGATTTGGTAGGTTTTGAGAATTATTATATTCCACAAGTTTTTAGCACTGCTAAAAATGATGAGGTAGCGATTGCAACTTCCAACAGACATCAGAATAAAGTAGAAATTTTAAAAATTAATACCGCTTCTGGAACCGTGTCTAAATTGTTAACCGAAACAGACCAAGCTTGGATTGACACCGATAATCTTACGTTAGAATTTTTAGAAGACAATTCATTTTTATGGGCTTCGGAGAGAAGTGGTTTCAGACATTTGTATTGGTATGATGCGAAAGGAAAACTGAACAAACAAGTAACCAAAGGAAACTGGGAAATCACTGATTATTATGGTTTTAATCCAAAAACGAAAGAAGTTTTCTTACAAACAACCGAGAAAGGAAGCATCAATAAAGTAGTTTCTAAATTTAATATTTCATCAGGGAAATCTGTATTGCTTTCTCAAGCGGAAGGAAATAACAGAGCAGATTTTTCTAAAAATTTCCAATATTTTATTGAGACTAATTCTACTGCTAAAAAACCATTCACCTATACTTTAAAAGATGGAAACGGGAAATTTGTGAAAGAATTGCAGAATAATGATGCACTTTTAAGCAAATTAAATGCAGATAATTTGGTTACCAAAGAATTTATGATGATTCCGAATGAAGCAGGAGACCAAATGAATGCTTACATCATGAAACCTAAGGATTTTGACCCGAATAAAAAATATCCACTTTTTATGTTTCAATATTCTGGGCCAGGTTCTCAGCAAGTTTCTAATTCTTGGGATGGTGGAAACGGACTTTGGTTCAATCATTTGGTGCAGAAAGGATATATCGTAGTTTGTGTAGATGGTCGTGGAACAGGTTATAGAGGAACAAAATACAAAAAAGTAACCTATAAAAATCTAGGAAAATACGAAATAGAAGACCAAATTGCTGCTGCAAAATGGTTAGGAAATCAATCTTATATTGACAAGTCTAGAATTGGTATTTTCGGATGGAGTTATGGTGGTTATATGGCAAGCTTAGCCATGACAAAAGGTGCTGATGTTTTCAAAGCAGGAATTGCGGTAGCACCAGTTACCAATTGGAGATATTATGACAGCATTTACACCGAAAGATTTTTACAAACTCCACAAGAAAATCCTGAAGGTTACGACCAAAATTCACCTACAACTTTTGCGAAATTACTAAAAGGCAAATTCCTTTTGATTCACGGAACAGCAGATGATAACGTACATTTCCAAAATTCTATGGAATTTTCTGAAGCATTAATTCAAAACAATAAGCAGTTTGAATTTATGGCATATCCAGACAAAAATCACGGAATTTACGGTGGACAAACCAGACCTCATTTGTATAAAAAAATGACTGATTTTATTTTGGAGAATTTGTAAAAAGTTGTACACTTAAAGATAAATTAAAACCGCAGAAGAAAATTTCTTTTGCGGTTTTTTATGGGCGTTTATCAATGTCTTGGTTCCCTTGGAAAACAGCATTTATACTAATTAATTTTCTGTTTTCATCAACTTGAAAGAAAATGATATAAGGATATTTTTTAAGAGGTAAACCTCTGAAATTTTTGTAATACCGTTGAAAAAAAGGATTTTGCTTGATTTTTTGTAGAGTTTGCTCATAATCTTTAACAAAATTTTGTGCAACTTTTAGAGAAGCTTCTTTTTTATAATATGAAACCGCTTCTTTAATATGAGATTTTGCTAAAGACGAAATCCTAATTTTATAGTTCATATTCTTTCTTTAATTCAGCTAAAAATTCATCATGGTCTTGAAATTCAGAATCATCTAAATTTTCTTGACTGTCTAATATTTTTTTCTGATTTTCAATGAGTTTGAACGTTTCTTCTTTTGATGAATTCTTACTTTCTTTGGAAATGTATTTCTCCTTCAAGAAATCAATATAGTCATTCACATTCCCTAAAAGTTCTTTGGGAAGTGTCTTTAGATTTTTTTCTAAATCTTTTATTGTGATTTCCATTTTTTTAGAATTTATTTTTATCAAAGTTAGAAAAATTTTTCATTCCATTTAAAAAACTTATTTTTGGGAAAAATAAATTTTATGAACAATAAACATCCAAAAGGTTTACCGTATTTGTTCTTCACAGAAATGTGGGAAAGATTCGGGTATTATTTAATTTTAGGAATTTTTGTATTATATCTTATCGAGCCAGAAGGAATGAGAGGAGGATTAGGTCTTCCTGATAAAATGGCAGATGATATCTTCGGGACTTACATCGCCCTTACTTATCTTACTCCATTTATCGGTGGTTTCTTGGCAGATAGAGTTCTAGGATACGTGAAATCTATTTATTTGGGTGGTATTTTGATGGCTGCAGGTTACATTGGGATGGGAATTTTCAAAGACTTACCACTTTTTTATACTTCTTTAGGATTAATTATTGTGGGAAATGGTTTCTTTAAGCCTACTATTTCAACACTTTTAGGAAACCTATATTCAGACGAAAAATATAAAGCCAATAAAGATTCTGGTTATAATATTTTCTACATGGGAATTAATATCGGTGCTTTCATCTGTAACATTATTGCAGCATTTATGCGTAATAAATTCGGTTGGGGAGAAGCATTTATCACCGCTGGAATCGGGATGTTGGTAGGTTTAGTAGTTTTCACAGTAGGAATGAAACATTACAGACAGGCTGCAGAAATGAAGCCAGTACAAGAAGGAGATACCAAACTTTCTGAAATTTTGGTTAAAGTATTCTTACCTGCAATTATCGCTGGAGCAATCGGTTGGTTCTTACCAGGAGAAATTTTTGGAAGTGACAGTACAGATGCGTTTATTTTTGCCTGTATTCCTGTTATTTATTTTTATGTTTCTCTTTATTTCAAAGCGAATCAGAAAGAAAAACCTGCAATTGGAGCATTGTTGTCTATCTTTTTAATTTCGATGTTTTTCTGGGCGGTTTTCAAGCAAAACGGAACGGCTTTAACACGTTGGGCAAACTATTATACCGATAGAAGTGTTCCTGCAAGTGTAGAAAAACCTTTGGAAGATATTTATATGGTTGACGGAAAAGATTTCAAAGACAAAGAAGTTTCTGTGTATGATGACCAATACCAAACGCAAAAAGATGAAGAAGGAAAAACTCTAAAAACTCAAGGAAAAGATATCTATTTCAGAAATATTAAACCTGAACAAAAAGCGCAATTAGAGCAAAATCCTTCCCAAAAAGTGTTTCTATACAATACAGAATTATTCCAATCCATTAATCCATTTTGGGTAATTGCGTTAACGCCAGTAATTGTAGCATTCTGGGCCATGCTCAGACGAAAAGGAAAAGAACCTTTAACTCCTACTAAAATTGTTTTGGGATTATTTATCTCGGCGCTCTCTTGTTTGGTGATGGTTTTAGCGGTTTATGCTGGTGACAATGGAGCCGTAAAAGTTTCACCGTGGTGGTTAGTTGCAAGTTATGGAGTGATTACAGTTGGGGAATTATGTCTATCACCGATGGGACTTTCTTTTGTGTCAAAACTTTCGCCAGCGAGAATCACCGCTTTAATGATGGGTGGTTTCTTCTTGGCCAATTCAGTAGGAAACAAACTTTCCGGAATTTTAGCAAGTACTTGGTACAGCTATGACAATAAGATGAATTATTTCTTGGTGAATTTTGCTTTACTCATCTTTGCGACTTTACTAGGAGCATCTATGCTAAAGCGTTTGAATAAAATTATGAAAGACCAAGGTCATTAAGAAGATATAAGTCAGTACTTTTAGTGCTGACTTTTTTATTGATTAAACCAAAAAAAAACTATATTTGCTAGTCTTAACAAAAAATTAACAATAAAAATATGGATACAGCACAACAAAAAGGACATCCTAAAGGACTATACCTTTTATTTTTCACAGAAATGTGGGAACGTTTTTCTTATTATGGTATGAGAGGGATTTTGATCCTATATCTTACTAAAACCTTTTTAGAAGGGGGACTTGCTTTTGATGAAGGGACAGCTAGTTTAATTTATGGTTGGTTTACAGGATTTGTATATTTTACACCACTTATTGGTGGTTGGCTAGCCGACAAATACTTAGGTCAAAGATTATCAATTACTATTGGTGGTCTTACAATGATGGTGGGGCAGTTGATATTGTTTTCAATAGGATCTCATACTGGGTTGTATCTTGGGTTGTTTTTGTTGATTATTGGAAATGGATTTTTCAAACCTAATATTTCAACATTAGTTGGTGGACTTTATAAAGATGGAGATGAGAGAAGAGATTCAGCGTTTTCTATATTTTACATGGGTATTAATTTAGGTGCTTTCTTAGCTCCATTAGTAATAGGTTTTTTAACAGATAATATATTTGCAGTAAAAGACGAAACAGGTAATAATATTATCTCTTATGGTTACCGTTACGGATTTTTAGCGGCAGCAATTGGTATGTTTTTAGGACAAATTGCTTTTAATATGTTGGCTCAAAAGTATTTAGGAGATTTAGGTAAAAAGCCAGGTAGTTTAAATTCTACTCCTAATGCAGATACTGGAGAAGTAGCTGATCCAAATAAACCATTAACAAAGGCAGAAAAACAAAGGATTGCGGTTATATTTGTTTATTTCTTGTTTGCAATTTTCTTCTTTGCTGGTTTTGAACAAGCAGGATCTTCTTTATCATTGTACACTGATAAATTTATTGATAGAAATGTTTTTGGATTTACAATTCCAACTTCATGGTTTCAATCAGTTAATCCATTGTTTATTGTTCTTTTAGCACCATTGTTTAGTGTGTTTTGGAGTTCAGAAGCTGGTAAAAAATTATCTACACCTATTAAGATGGGATTAGGTATGATTTTATTAGGAGTTGGTTTCTTCTTTATGTTAGGAGCAGTTGCTGAAAGAGGTGGTAATATTGCTGATGATACTATTAAAGCGAGTTTACTATGGTTAGTATTTACGTATTTATTACATACGATAGGTGAATTATGTTTGTCACCAGTTGGTTTATCTGTTGTTACAAAATTATCTCCTCCAAAATTAGCTTCATTGCTAATGGGTGTTTGGTTATTAGCATCTTTCTTTGCTAATGTAATTGGAGGTTATTTGGCTTCATATGTTGAAAGTATGGGAGCTGGTAATATTTTCTTGTATGTGTCAATTTTTGTTATCATTTGTGGTTTAGGGCTCGTATTACTAAATAAAAAATTGGTTGCAATGATGCACGGTGTTAAATAATTCATTAAAATATCTTATAAAAACCATCGAAACATCGGTGGTTTTTTTTATTTTCGTACTACTTTGCCAAAGTTTAAAAATCTTTGCCAAAGTTTTTAACAAGAAATACAATTAAAATGAATTTAACTCTCGAACAAATTCAAGATTTTAAAGGCAAATATCCTCGCCAGATTTGGTCACTCTTTTTCTCTGAAATGTGGGAACGTTTCTGCTTCTACGGAATGCGCGGAATGCTTGTGTTTTTCATGATTTCTCAACTCAATTTTGGAGATGAACAAGCCAATTTACAATATGGAGCTACTCAAGCTTTTGTATATGCTTTTACTTTCGTGGGCGGACTTTTTGCAGATAAAATCCTTGGTTTTAGAAAATCTTTATTTTGGGGAGGTTTACTGATGATTGTTGGTAGTATTATTTTATCTATAGATCCACATCAGTTTTTCTTTTTAGGAATTGCTTTTACCGTTGTAGGAACAGGATTTTTCAAACCCAATATTTCTACTATGGTAGGAAAACTTTATAAAGCGGGAGATTCTAGAACAGATGCAGGTTTCTCACTTTTTTATGCAGGAATCAACTTAGGCGCTTTATTGGGAGGTTATTTTTGTATTGCTATTGGGAAAGGCGAAATGTTTTCTAGTTTTATTCCAGAAGATAAAAGATGGAATATAGCTTTCAGTTTGGCGGCTATTGTTATGGTGGTAAGTTTGGTAAATTTTATATTTACTCAAAGAAGATTAGGACCTATCGGTTTACAGCCTCAAACATTAAATACCGACGGAACTTTTTCACCTATGGCAAAATGGAAAGAATATGGAGTTTATGTCCTTTCTTTGGTTTTTGTACCAATAATTATGACGATGGTTTCTATAACCGAATACACAGATTTATTCATGTATATTGTAGGTCCATTGACGCTCATTTATCTATTCTATGAAATGACAAAGGTTACACCTGCCGAAAGAAAAAAACTTTGGGCAGCTTTGGTTTTTATTATTTTCTCTATTCTTTTCTGGGGAATTTATGAACAGAGTGGCGGTTCTTTGAGCATTTTTGCTGCGAATAATCTGAACAAAGACTTACTAGGATTAGATCCGAATGGAGTGAACAATTCTGGAGGAGCATTTTTCATTATTTTCTTAGCTCCAATTATTGGTTTATTATGGATTTGGCTAAGTGAAAGAAAATTGGAACCGAATACTTTAATCAAATTCGGTTTAGGATTTATCTTTTTAGGATTAGGATATTATGTACTTTTTGCGACTAAATTTTTCGCCAATCTTCAAGGGATAACTTCTCTGAATATTTTCACAATTGCTTTATTGGTTATTACCTTTGGTGAACTATGCTTGTCGCCAATTGGTTTGTCTATTATGACGAAGCTTTCTACAGAAAAACTACAGGGAATGATGATGGGAATGTGGTTTTTGGCTTCAGCTTACGGACAATACGTTGCAGGAATTATTGGCGCAAACATGGCTTCAGCAAAGGAAGGTGCAACCAACTATGAAAAACTAATTACTTACACAGAAGGATATAAAGATTTAGGAATCTATGCTTTAGTAGCTGGTTTGGTACTGATTTTGATATCTCCTTTTGTGAAAAAATTAATGCAAGAGGTTCATTAACCACATAAAAACTACTGTATGAAAGCTACTTTATCGATGTTATTTCTTTTGGTATTCAGTTTTTCCTTTTCACAAGTGAATTGGATGACGATGGAACAAGCGTTAACTGCTCAAAAAACCAATCCAAAAAAGATTCTCATCGATTTTTATGCAGATTGGTGTGGACCGTGTAAATTGATGGATAAACAGACATATTCACATCCTATTATTTCGAAATATATCAATGAAAATTTTTACGCCGTAAAATTCAATGCAGAAGGCAATCAGACGGTTAATTTTTACGATAGGGTTTTCACCAATCCAGATTATGCTACCAAGGCAAAAAGCAAAAATGCAATGCACCAGTTCGCGAAGTTTATGAATGTCAATGGATATCCAGCTCTTGTATTTTTAGACGAAAATGCTCAACCGATTACCAATTTGATGGGATTTTTCTCTGCTAAAGAATTAGAACCTTACATCACTTTGTTTTCTAAAGGCGAATATAAAAATATCAAAACCCGTGAACAATGGGAAAACTATCAGAAGAAGTTTAAATCAAAGATTAAAGAGTAATTCGAGTTATGGTTTTTGAAAAATATTTGCGAGGAATGAAATAATGAAGCAATTCACAGGATTTATCAATATTTTTATCAATAGGAACGGACTTTAGTCCGTTTTAGAAATCATAAAAATCAATTTGGCTTTAGCCAAAACATAATAAAAAGACTTTCATTATTGAAGGTCTTTCTTTTTTAGTTTTAAACAAATTCTCTTAAATTCACATCATAAAAATTCAAATCTCAAAACATTGAATATATAAATCCTACGATGTCGTATTCTGTACAAAAAACCAAATAAAAATAAAACTTTTAAACTGTAAATTTACAAGTATTAATATAAGTGGATATCTAAATCATATTTTTTGAATTAATTATTATATAACACTCATAAAACATTAAATTACTTTTGCAATAGTTTTATCTAGGGAAACTTGAGCAGGGTTTATGGCGCTAAGCTTTTATCTGTTTACAATGGGTGTTTTAATCTCAATAATTTAATCATTTCAAGGATGAACAAAACACTTACCGCTCCAATAATAGACGTAAGAAAATGTTGATGACCAGGATATTCAAAACTGAAAATCTTTTGCAGCATTGGGTTTCCAATCGTTAAAAAAAGTAGAGTGAAAGCAATGGTAGAAATGATGACCAAAGCTTTATTATTCTCTAAAATCACAGAAACAAAATTTCGAGTGTCAGACAATGAAGTGAGAATAAGAAATACATTTCCTACAATCAATGAAGAAAATGCGATGGCTCTCACTGCATTATCAGAGTGTCCTTCTTTTAGAGAAAGAAAATAAACCACTACTACCATTGCGAGGAGTAAAAATCCTTTCACTAGGCTAAAAGCAATTTTTCGCCAACCGAAAAAGAGTTCATCTGGATTTCTGGGCGGTCTATTCATAATGCCTCTTTCTTCTTGTTCAGATTCAAAAGCGATAGAACAAACTGGGTCGATAATCAATTCCATAAAAACAATATGCATCGGCATCAATAAAATAGGCAAGGAAGAATTAAAAGCAGGCAATAAAACCAAACCAATAATCGGAACGTGGATAGCAAGAATATAAGACATGGCTTTTTGAAGATTGTCAAAAATTCTTCTTCCAGAACGAATGGCGTAAACAATTGATGCAAAATTATCATCCAATAAAACCAAGGAAGACGCTTCTCTGGCTACATCTGTTCCTTTCATTCCCATGGCAATTCCTATGTCGGCAGCTTTCAGTGCAGGAGCATCATTTACTCCGTCTCCAGTCATGGCTACTACTTCTCCATTGGCTTTTAAGGCTTTGATGATTTGTAGTTTTTGTTCGGGAATAATTCTTGCAAAAAGATGAGTGTTTTTTATTTTTTCTTTCAGTTCTGCATCGCTCATATTTTGGAGTTCTGCACCCGTTAAAACTTGGTCATTGTGCTGTAAACCAATTTGATTGGCTATACTTTTGGCAGTGGCAGGAAAATCACCCGTAATCATAATCACTTTAATTCCTGCTTTGTTGCATTCGCTGATGGCTCCTGGAACTTCTTCACGAATCGGGTCTTCAAAAGCGACTAATCCGCTAAAAACAAAAGGAAATTCTTCTTGTTTCTCGGGAAGTTCAGTGGAATTTACTTCGCAATGAGCTGCTGCGAGAACTCTGTAACCATTTTCTGCCAATTGATGCACCAATTGAGTATAACGAGTGTTTTCTTCTTCAGAAAAATGACACAATTGGAAAATCGCTTCAGGAGCACCTTTGCAATAGGCATGACTTTGTGGGCTGTTTTTAGATTTCATCACGCGAGTCATGGCAAATAATTCTTTGCTCAGTGGATATTCTTTTACCAAATCTAAATCCTCTTTTGCTAAAGTCAATCTGCTGATTTCATTGCCAATCGCTTTTTCCATCGGGTCAATCGAATGACGCTGAGAAGCGTGAACCAAAACCGTTAAAACCTCTTGAATATTTTCTAAAGAATGTTTAAAATCTTTTTTGTAATAGAGTTTTTCGCCTGAGTAAAGCGCAGCAACTTCCATTTTGTTTTGGGTAATGGTTCCTGTTTTATCACTGCATAATACGGTGGCAGAACCAAGTGTTTCTATAGCAGAAGGTTTGCGTGTTAATACATTATTTTTGGATAATCTCCAAGCTCCTAATGCTAAGAAAATAGTCAATACTACAGGGAATTCTTCGGGTAGAATAGACATGGCAGAAGCCAATCCGTTCAGTAAAGAATTAAGGAAATTTCCTCTGGTCAAATAAAAAGCCAAAATCACGCCAATACTGATGGCGATTCCCATAAGAAACAGACTTCTAATGAGTCTTTTCATCTCTTTTTGCAATCGGGTACTTTCTTGTTCTATATTTTGTAGCGAAACGCCAATTTTTCCGAATTGTGTTTCGGAACCAGTATGCGTCACTTTTGCTTTGCCTTTTCCTTGCACGATGAGTGTTCCGCTGAAAACATGAGCTTCCTTTTCTTCGGTTTTAATCACGGGAACAGATTCACCAGTTAGTAAAGATTCGTCTATAGTAAGGTGTTGACTTTCCAATAAAATAGCATCTGCAGGAACTCGGTCTCCTTCGTTTAAAATGACTACATCTTCGGGAACGACTTCTCTTCCCGGAATTCTAATTTCTTCACCATCACGAATCACCAAAGCTCGTGGAGAAGACAATTGTCTCAATGCTTCTAAAGATTTTTCGGTTTTTCTATGTTGATAAAAGGTGATGAAAATAATGACGAAAACCCAACACAACAGAATCATTCCTTCGGTATAATCTCCCAATAAAACATAGACGAAACCACAAAACATGAGCAAGATAAACATGGGCTCTTGAATCACTTCTAGGGCAATTTGCCAAACGTTTTTCGGTTTTGCAGAAGGGAGTTCATTGAAGCCGTATTGTTTCAAAAATTCTGCTGCTTTTTTTTGAGAAATTCCTTGTGTCATGGCATTTCTTTTTTAAGATGAGAATAAATCACGGGAAAAAATGGCTGATTTTAATTGGTTTTTAATCAGTCTTTTATTCAGTTAAAGTTAAGAAAATTTTAGGATTAGAAAAAGGTTTTAGAGCTGATATATAAGAGGTGATGTTTTATCTATTCTTTCAGAATTTATATTTCGGAAAAATGCCTTATTATAGAGATTTTAAATTGGGATAATTTTGGTTTTAAGTTTTTTGTTCCCTCAAAAAATTTTATCTTCGTAGCTCAATTTTTAAATGATAATGAAAAAAATTATATTGTTCCTATTCTTGGTGATTTCTACAGCCCTTTTTTCTCAAGATGGAATAAAATTCGGAAAACAGTCTTTTGCTAAAACCCTAGAACAAGCCAAAAAAGAAAATAAACTCATTTTTTTAGATGCTTTTGCTTCATGGTGTGGTCCGTGTAAATTGTTAGACAAAAACGTTTTTCCTAAAAAAGAAGTGGGCGATTATTTCAATGCCAATTTCCTGAATCTTCACATTGACATGGAAAAAGGAGAAGGAATAGAAATTGCCAAAAAATACAGCATTTATTCTTATCCTACTTTGCTATTCATAGACGGAGACGGAAAAGTGGTGTACAAAGCTGCAGGTTATATGAGTCCGCAAGAACTCATCAGTATTGCCAAAGAAGCCTTGAATCCAGAAAATACTTTAGAAAATAAAATTGCGAAGTTTGAAGCGGGAGAAAAAGACCCGGAATTTTTAATGGGATTGATTAAAAATACGTATGCAACTGATTTTTCATTGGCTCAAAAAGTGGCTACCCGTTATTTCCAGATGAGAACAGACGCTACTTATTCTAAAGAAGAAGCAGTAATGTTGCTGTTTTTCACCAAAACCATAGATGATGATTTGTATAAAATCTTCACGGCAAAAAAGGCAGAACTTTCTACGCAAATTCCAGAAAGTTATTTGGCGGAATATGATAAGAAACTCAAACTGAATACGGTTTTACAAAAATCTTTCGATGCCAATACTCAAAGCATTAATGAATCCATTTTTTTAGCTGAAGGAACAAAAATTTATGGCGAAAAAGAAGCAAAGCAACTTTTGAATAAAATCAATATGGATTTGTTTTTTAATCAAAAAAAATACGATGATTACGCAAAATCTGCTTTGAATTATTATCAAAATCCAAAAGATTTTGCCACTGACGAACTCAATAATGTCGCTTGGAATTTTTACCTCTATATTACCGACAAAACATTGTTAACTCAAGTGACTCAATTGTGTTTAGAAGGTATAAAAAAAGAAGAAAATAGTCAGAATACAGATACGTTAGCAAATATTTATTATAAATTAGGTGATTTTAAAAATGCTAAAATTTGGGCTAAAAAATCTATCGAAATTGCTAAAGCAAAAGGTGATGAATATGCATCCACTGAAGAATTATTAAAAAAGATAAATTAAACACAAATGCTTTTAAAAAATTATTTTTTTCTCATACTCTTTAGTATTGGAATAAATGTTACTGCACAAACTTATGTTAAAGTCAATGGTTTTACCCTGCCTGCTTTGATTTTAAATGCGGGGATAGAAACCAAACTTACAGACAAAACTACTTTTCAAGCAGATGTTTTTGTTTCCCCTTGGAAATCTGTTTTTGGGAATAGAATGCTTTTTGCTATTGGCACTTTAGAATATCGTTATTATTTTACCGAAAGTTTTAAAAATTGGTATGTGGCTGCAAATACGGGAGTAACAATTTATAGAATGCAAAAGTATAATCATCTTAATTTGGGAATTCATCAAGAAGGATATTCTATACTTTTAGGCGGAACAGTAGGTTATGTGGTAAAAGTAAATGACAAAATAAATTTAGATATATTTTTAGGTGGTGGCAATGCACAATCTAAATATAGGTCATATTATAATGCTTTCCCAGATATAAGAGCAGACAAAGAAGAAGGCGCTTCTATTAACGGGAGCGGAGAATGGATTCCTTACAAAGGTGGCGTAATGATTTCTTATCAAATTAAATAATATGAAAATAAAAAGTGTAAAATTTTTAGTGGTTTTGGTGATTACTTTCGTCATCGTGTTTTTGATGAATTATATCGGGAATACACAACCAGACAAATTACAAAGTGCTTTACTCAACGGACTTGGCGGAATGGTAGGACTTACTATCGGTATGATTATTTACAATCGAAGTAAAAACGATAAATCAGGCCCGCAACATTTCGATTAAATTACGGCCAAAAAACTTCTTTGCTGTATCGTAAAATCATCAGTATTACGATGATTAGAAATACAATTCTGATAAATCCATTGCCTTTTTTAAAGGCCATTTTTGTTCCTAGAAAGTTTCCTGCAATATTAAAAACCGCCATTAAGATAGCCAGTTCTAACAAATAATTTCCGTGACTCACGAAAACCAAAAGCGCCGAAATATTGGTGATGCAGTTCACTACTTTAGCATAAGCAGAAGCCGAAAGAAAATCAAATCCTAAAAACACCACGAAAGCCAAAACAAAGAAACTTCCTGTTCCCGGTCCGAAAAATCCATCGTAGAAGCCAATTACTGCTCCAATCAAAGCTCCGAAAATCATCTTTTTGGTGGTGCTTAAATCTTTGGTCGCGACATTTCCTAAATCTTTTTTGATGAAAGTATAAATCGCAATCGCAATTAGAATAATTAAAATCAAAGGTTTTAATGCTTCAGAATCTAAGTAACTTACCGTTCTGGCTCCCAAAAATGAAAACAGAAATGAAAACAGCGAGATAGAAAGCAAAACTTTCCAATTGAAGCTTATTCTTTTGGCATATTGTACCGCTGCAATACTGGTTCCAGAAAGCGCCGCGATTTTATTGGTTCCAAAAAGTGTAGGCAATGCCAATTGAGGAAATTGAATCAACAAAGCGGGCAATTGTATCAAACCACCACCGCCAACTATTGCATCTAAAAACCCCGCAATAAAGGCAAATGCAGCTAAAAAGAATAGCGTGTAAAGACTGTAATCAGAGAAAAAATCCATTTACAATTGATTAGTTTTCGTAGAGAACATATTTGCGACGGATTTTTTCGAAATTTTCTAAATCTTTTTGCCAAGATTTTCTGATTTCTGCTTCTGGAGTTCCCGAAATAATTTGCTTGCGCAATTCGTCTGTTCCCGCCAAAGTATCAAACCAAAGGTTTTTTAAGAAGAAGTCTTGAGCTTTTTTGTCAAAATTTTGATATGCATCAATCACGAAGCTTAAATCTAATTTTCCTTTAATTTCTGGGAATTGGCGTAAATCTTTTCCGAAGCACAATTTACCATTTAAGAATGGATCTTTTGCACCTGAAGTGGGTTTAGGAGTGAAAGAAAATTCCTGATTTTTTAACCAAGGACTTCCATACACTTGAAAAGGAAAATCTGTACCTCTTCCTACAGAAACCTGCGTTCCTTCGAAGAAACAAAGACTAGGATAGAGGTTGATAGATTGATCATTTGGTAAATTAGGTGAAGGTTTTTCAGAAATAGGATATCTTTTATTTTTATGATAATTCAGCATTGGAATGAGCGTGTATTTTACCTGTACTGCATTTTTCATCCATTTTTCGCCGTTCACCATTTTGCCGTATTCCCCAATCGTTAATCCATAAACTACAGGAACTTTATGCAATCCCACGAAACTGGTCCATTTTTCTTTTAAAACAGGTCCGTCTGTATAACCATCATGAGGATTCGGGCGGTCTAGAACAATGATTTCTTTGCCATTTTCTGCGGCAGCTTCCATCACATAAGTAAGTGTAGAAATGTACGTGTAAAATCTTACACCCACATCTTGAATGTCAAAAAGCACAATGTCTACTCCTTGTAATTGTTCAGATTTTGGTTTTTTATTGTCGCCATAAAGCGAAATAATCGGTAAACCTGTTTTGGTGTCAATTCCGTTTTTTACATGTTCACCAGCATCTGCAGTTCCACGAAAACCGTGTTCTGGCGCGAAAATATGTTTGATTTTGATATTATTTTGAACCAAAAAATCTACCAAATGGGTTTTGTCTGCTAATAAACTCGTTTGATTGGCAACTACTGCAACGGTTTTATTTTTCAGAAGTGGCAAATAGAGTTCTGGTCTGTCTGCTGCGTTTTTAAAACAGTTTTCTTCTTTATTTTTTGGTTTTTCTAAGGCAATTTCTACCGTTTTTACAGGTTCTGGAGTGGGATTTGCATTGTTTTTTTGAGTGCTACAACTTTGTAACCCAAAAATCATTAGCATAATAAGAACTAAATCTTTAATTTTGACAATTAAATTCATTTGATTTTGAAATTTCCAATATATTTTTCTAAAAAAATAGCGTTCTCCAAAGATAACAAAAATAATCTTTCACGCGTAATTGTCTTCATCGGAAGGCTTTCTGTAGCGCTAGGAATTATTGTTTCATTGGTGACGGTTTCTACAGGTTTAGGCTCGAAAAAAGCCATTAAAAATCGTATGGCAGATTTCGTGGGACATATTTCTGTGAAATCTACCAAAAGCAATTCTTCCTATAATTCTTCGGTACTTCACAAAGAGGGATTAAATGTAAAGGGAATTCAAAATCTTCCAGACGTTTCTAATACACAGTCTTATGCAACGGTTTCTGGGATTCTGAGAACAGAAGAAAACTTTGCAGGGGTTATTTTAAAAGGCGTTGCCAAAGATTTTGATGCAGAGCGCTTTCAGAGTTTTATGGTAGCTGGAGAAATCCCAAAATTTACCGAAGAAGGCTATAACAATCAAGTCATTCTTTCTGATAAAATTGCCAATGATTTGCATCTGAAACCCAAAGACAGCATTGTAGCGATTTTTTCTAAAGAAGACCAGCAACCCATTTACAGAAAATTTGAAATTTCTGGAATTTACAAGACAGACATCAAAATGATAGATGATTTGTTTATCATCGGCGATATTAATCACGTGAGAAAAATTCAGGATATGGCAAAAACGGATGTGGGAGGAATAGATATTTTCTTGAAAGACAGTGATGATATGGATGCCATTTATCCAACCATTGAAAAACTTATTGGTTATAAAAATTACGCAGAAAAAGCGACAGATAAATATCCGCAAATCGTAGATTGGATTAATATTTTTGATACCAATATCGGACTGATTATCACGATTATGTTGATTGTAGTAGTCATAAATATCATTATGGTTTTGCTTATTCTCATTATTGAACGCACCAATTCTATCGGGATGCTGAAAACATTGGGTGCAACCAACGGACAAATTCGAGCAATTTTCATCAACTATACTTTGCTGATTATGATTCCCGGATTAATTATGGGGAATGTAATTGGTTTAGGATTTTTGGTACTTCAAAAAATTTTCGGATTTATCAAACTCAATCCAGAAAATTACTATGTAAGCACGGTTCCTGTAGATTTAAACCCTGTTTATATTTTGGGAATTTCTGTTGGGATTTTGGCGATATCCGCTTTCGCTCTTATTTTGCCTAGTTATTTAATTTCTAAAATTTCTCCTGTAAAAGCGATTAAGTATAATTAATGGTAAAGTTGTAGATTGTAGAGTGGGAGAGTTGGAGTTATAGAGAAATCTTTTATGTTTCCCACAGATTTCACAGAATTACATAAATTTTTTATTGTTGTTTTTTATGCAAGAAGCGAACTTTAATGAAGCAACGAAGCAATATGCTGGTTTTTTGCTTATATTTTAATACGTAAAGTTTGTCATTGACTACGTCTAATCTTCGATTTCCGTAGGAATCTAGCTATAGAAGTAAACTCCATAGTCGCAGACTTAGTAGAGCGGAGGATTTATAATGGCATTTTTCACTACTTCTGCAACTGTATTTTCATTAATGTTTTTTGATAAGCAATAATTGCTTTTTAACCAATCAGTTAAAGTTTTTGCTCCTTTACTTGCATTGCAGGAATTACAGCACAAAGCAATATTGTCAATAGAATTTATTCGAATGTCATTCACAATATGTTCCCATGAAGGTTGAGTTTTTCTAGATTGATGATTTATAGAAAAATCAACACCACAGTAAACACAACATAAATCTCTTTTAAGAACAAATTCTTCAGTTTCTCTTGGAATTCCCCACTGATTTGCCATTTTTTAAATTATTATTTTGCTCTAAATTATTAAAATTTATTCATTTCAATTCTGAAAATGATAAAAATTTAATTTCTTAATAATCTTTTTAGAGATTCTTTCAAAATGACAAACTGAATGAAGAATATTCTTATAGAAAATCCTCAAAAGAAAAACAGAACCCTGAATAATAGCCCTGATTGAGCGATTGTTTGAGCTCTTTTTGTTTTTTACATATTTCGAGTTTGCTCAATATGACAAAAAACAAAAAAGCGAGTCGCGAAAGCAGGACTTAAAGTGAACAGATGTAAAAAACGTCTTGCTTCTTTTTAAAATTAAAATCGTATTTTTGCGGCTCAAATTTTTACAATGAACTACGCAAAAAATATTTTAGAAACAATTGGAAATACGCCACTGGTAAAGCTAAACAAAGTTTTAGGAGAAGATTTTCCTGCATTGGTTTTAGCAAAAGTAGAAACCTTCAATCCTGGGAATTCTGTAAAAGACAGAATGGCACTAAAAATGATTGAAGATGCAGAAAAAGACGGTCGCCTGAAACCTGGAGGAACCATCATCGAAGGAACTTCTGGAAATACAGGAATGGGATTGGCTTTAGCAGCCATTATCAAAGGTTACAAGTGTATTTTCGTAACCAATTCTAAACAATCAAAAGAAAAAGCAGATATTTTACGTGCTTTAGGAGCAGAAGTAGTGATTTGTCCTACTGATGTAAAACCTACCGATCCGCGTTCTTATTACCAAACAGCAAAAAGATTAACCGAAGAAACTGAAAATGCTTGGTATGTAAACCAATATGATAATCTTTCTAACAGAGCAGCGCATTATGAATCTACGGCACCAGAAATCTGGGAACAAACCGAAGGGAAATTGACTCATTTTGTAGTAGGAGCAGGAACAGGAGGCACTATTACAGGTTGTGGAACTTTTTTCAAAGAAAAAAGTAAAGATATCAAAGTAATTGGTGTAGATACTTATGGTTCTATTTTGAAAGAAATTCATGAGACAGGAGAAATTCATTATGATCATGCTTATACCTACATCACAGAAGGAATTGGCGAAGATATTTTACCTGAAAATTATGACATGTCTGTAATAGACCATTTCGAGAAAGTTACCGATAAAGATGGTGCGATTTATGCTAGAAAATTAGCTAAAGAAGAAGGAATTTTCTGTGGTTATTCTGCAGGAAGTGCAATTGCAGCGATTAAGCAAATGCAAGATCAATTTACCAAAGATGATATCATAGTAGTTCTGCTTCATGACCATGGTTCTAGATATGTAGGGAAAATCTACAATGATGATTGGATGAAAGAAATGGGCTGGTTAGATTAATACAAAATAATCTATTCAAAATAAATAAAATCGGGAAGAGAAATCTTCCCGATTTTTCATATCAAATCAAAATTAATTTCCACAATTTTCATTTGGCGAATGAATGATAGCGTCATAATCTACCTGTGAAATAAACTGAGGAACATAAATTACATTTTGGAGTTTTAAGGCACTAGAAAATGCTCTGAGATGATTTCTAGAACCACACATTAAATTGCTATATACTTTCAATATTAAAGTATTTGTAGTAGTCTTGCTTAAATTTTTTAAGTCATTAATGTCTACATCTTCTATGGTTGCTCCTATTTTTAATGCTTCTATTGCACTGTTGTTTCCTTGCAAAATAAGTTGGTTATACAGATTTTGTAAATCTTGATTTTGAAATTGACCAACCGCTAATTTAGGGTAATCAATTTTATATTTTATAAGAAGATTTTCTACGGCATTCATGTGTGACTGTTCACTTTTCTGAATGTTTTCAAACTCTACCAATTGCCATTTCTGATACAAATTTAAATAAGTGTCTCTTGCCATTTTTTCTTCTTCATACATAAAAAGTAAGTTGCTTTTTTCATCAGTATTTATCGAAGGAATTATGGTTCCAATATTACGTGTTTCATCATTTAGAGAAATGTTATCGCTATCATTTCTGCTGCATTGAGTTAAACTCAAGAAAGCGACAACTATAGTTAGGCTTTTTATAAATGTTTTCATTTTATAAATGTTTAAAAATTAAATAGTATTGTAAATTTTTTAATGTTATAATTTCCACATCGGAGGATGAAAAAACTTAACATAAAATTTTTGAGGGAAAAAAGAACATTTATTTGTAATTAGATGGTTATCAATGTTTTCAATAAATTCTCTAATTTCAAATTCAAAAATTTTGTTAGTCACAAATAAATCTAATAATTTTAATTTAAGAACTTCATTATCAGTGTTATGTTCTGATTTTGCCAGTTCTTTTTTGATATAACATATTCCATTACATAACAATTCAGGACGATTTTTATTTATACAAAGTACTGTAGTAATGTATTTATAATTAATCATATAATCAATTATTGGTAAGAATGACCGAACCGAAATAGTTATGATTAATAGTATGGAAATGATTGCTTTCACTTTTTTATTTATAATTTATTCATGCAATTTCTTCTACCTCTATTTGCTCTTCCTTTTCCTTGATTTTGGCATTGCATACCATTTTGAAGACCACATTGTTCATGTTCTGCATTGATGATTTTTTCGTAATCATTTTTAGAAATATACTGAGGAACATAATTGGCATTTCTCATTTCTAAATTACGTGAAAAAGCTCTCAAATGATTTCTAGAAGCACATTCCAGAAATTTGTAAACATTGGCGATGTCTTGGTTTTGAGTTTCTTTGGTTAATCTTTGCAAGTCGTAAATATCTACATCTTCTATCGTTGCTCCTGCTTTTAAAGCTTCAATTTCTGAAACTTTTCCTTTTGCAGTAAGGTCATTGTATAATTTTTGAAGATTTTGATTTTTAAATTTTCCTTCGGGAAGAATTTCGTAAGGAATTTTATTTTGGTCTAAAAGTTCTTGTACTTTTTGCATATGCACTTTTTCACTTTCTTTGATATTGGCAAAAGGTCTAGTTTCCCATTTTGAATATAAAAAAGTGTACACATCATGCGCTAATTTTTCTTCTTCTAGCATGAAGAGGAGAGAAGAAGCATCTGTTTCTTTTGTATTTTTAGAAGTGTAATTGGTAAAAATTACCATTCCAAAAATTACAAGAATAACTAAGGTGAAAGATTTGGTTTTCATTTCTGTGAGATTTTTATATTAGACAAAAATCACAACAGAAAGTTAAGTCGAATTTTGGTTAAAATGAATGTAAATCGCTATTAATCAATAAATTTTACCATTATTGGATGAAAATTTACCAATGAGAAAATAAAGAATTTTAGTCGTATTTTATGCTGCAAGAATTCACAGCACCATTCACTACATTTTTAAATTTTTTGCCCGAAATGTATTGATGTGTATATTTTTCGCCTTTTTCTCTCAAAGCTCTGTAATAAACAAAAAGATGATTTTTAGTACCACATTCTATACCATTTGCTGCTTCTCTAATGCTTGATTTCTGACTATTTTTTCTTACAATATAAATGTCATTGAGATTAAGCTCTTCTATTTTTATAGCAGTTTTCAGCGCCGAAGTTTCGTCAATAGCTTCCGAAAGTAGTTGATTTTTAAGGTTTTCTGTTTCTTCTAAACTTTCATTTTCTAGAACGGTGATATTCTGTTTTGCAAGAATATTTTTCCAAATTTCAATGTGTTTTTGCTTTCTTTTGGCAATATTTCCGAAAAGATTATTTTGATACTGTGCATAAAAATTTTCGTAAACTTCTTTTGCAATTTTCTCTTTGCCAATGAGTTGCGTAATTGTAGTGATTTCTTTTTCAGAAAGTTGAGATGTAGTTTTAGCGGTTCTCGGTTGCATCAATGAACACGAAACTAAAAATAGCGAAAGTAAAAAAGCAAATACCAATTTCATTTTAATACCATTTATTCATTAAATCAACTAATTTCTGAGTCAAATTTTTTCTAGAAAATTGCTCAATGTTTTCAGCGTTTTGGTTCAGCATTCCTGATTTCCAATTTTGGTAAGATTCTAAAATAAAATTCTTTAGATTTTCTTTTTCATCATAGCCAAAATGTTTTCCGGCTTTCGTTTCATTCAGAATTTTTTCTACATCAGCATCTTTTGGACCGAAAGAAAGAATCGTTTTTCCCGTTGCCAAATATTCGAAAATTTTCCCTGGAATAATCCCTTTTGATGATTCTTCTGGGAAATTTGTCATCAATAAAACCGTTGAATTCTGCATTTCTTGTAATGCTTGTTCATGAGGTAAATAGCCAAGATATTTAATATTTTGGTTAATGCCAATATGAAATAGAGACTGCTGAATTTTGTTGTCAACTTTTCCTACAAATTTTAATTCAAAGTCATTTGAAAATTCCTCGTTTTCACACATTATTTCATATAAAGTCCACCAAAGATTTCCCGGATCTCTTAATTGTTCCAAAACTCCAACATAGCTTAGAGTGAATTTGTTAGTAGAATTTTTACTTCCGACTTCTGACTTCTGACTTTCGACTTCCGAATCAAATCCATTCGTAATGCAGAAAGCATTTGCGCCTTTTTTTCTGAAATTTTCAGCATCGGTATAACTTGTTGCCAAAGTAATATCTGCATTTTTGAACACTTCAGATTCTAATTTTCTATGCTTTCTATCGGCAATTTTAGTCAATTTCAGATGTTTGTAATACGAAATTTCAGTCCATGGATCACGGAAATCTGCAATCCATTTTAAGTCTGGAAATTTCTTCTTTAAACCTAACCCAATCAAGTGCAAAGAATGTGGTGGACCAGTTGTTATCAAAACATCATAATGATTGGCTTTCAGGTATTTTTCTAAAAATTCTACGGAAGGTTTTACCCAAAAAACTCTCGCATCTGGAATAAAGAAATTGCCACGAACAAAAATCGAAAGTTTGGCTTTCCATGATTGATTTTCGCCGACATCAAACTGTCCCGCTTTGAATTTTTTATTGTCTTTCCCGAACTTTTCTGCCAATTGGTAAGGTTCCCAAATTTTGGTTTTAATCATTTTCAAATTCTTCGAAACATCTTTTTGTAAGGTTTCATCTACAATTGGATAACTCGGATTTTCTGGAATAAAAACAGTGGGTTCCCAACCAAAATCAGGTAAATATTTTACAAATTTTAACCAACGCTGAACTCCCGGTCCTCCAGCTGGAGGCCAGTAATAAGAGATGATGAGTATTTTTTTTTGTTTCAAATTTATAATTTTTAAACCGCAAAAGCGACAAAAGATTTTCTATGTATTATAAGTTTTTCAAAAGTAAAAAAAGATTTTACATTAATTCATCGTAATATTTATTAATATATGTTTCTTGTCCATGATGATAAAGATTTTTAACATTAAAATTTACTAAAATTCCTTTCGGTACTTTAAGTAAATTCATGTAATTCAAAACTTGAAATTTATGAACGTCTAAAATGTTAGAGACAGATTTTAACTCTAAAACGATTAAATCTTCAATCAGAAAATCACATTTAAAATCACAATCTAATTTCTTTTCTTTATAAAAAACAGGAATTTGAAATTCTGACTTGAAATTTAAATTTCTTAATTTGAATTCTTCTTCTAAAGCTTTGTGATAAACAACTTCTGCTAAACCTGCACCTAAAATTTTATGAACCTCAATACAAGCTTCATTAATTTTATAAGTTAAATCGGTAAGATATTGTTGCGTAATCATTAACTCTTTTTTTACTTTTTAATGGCTATATTTTCAATTATTTCTTTTGTCGCTTTTGCGGTTTAATAAAAATATCCCCACCAAAGAAAGCAATACAAACAAACCAAAAGCAATTAAAGAAATGGTTTTTCCTTTGGCAATCACTTCTGGTTCGAATATCATTTTTACCGTGTGACTTCCTGCTGGAACGTAAACGGCTCTCAATAAATAATCAGCTTTGATGTATGGAACTTCTTTTCCGTCTACAAACATTTTCCAACCTTTTGGATAATAAATCTCGGAAAAAACTGCCAATTGTGGCGTTTTAGACTGTGTTTTATATTCCAGTTCGTCTGCTTGATATTTTGTTAGATTTACAAAAGCAGTAGAATCAGTTGCTAAAGTTTTTCCTTCAAAATATTTTTGATCATCCTTCGAAATAACCGCCGTTTTTTTAGAATCTATATTTCCTATTTCATCTATTTCTTCATTGGGTGTGTTTACAAATTTAATAACAGAAACCAGCCAAGCATTTCCATTCGCATTCGGATTGATTTGAACTTGAGGTTGTTCCAATGTTCCGCCAACTACATATTTGGTGTTCAATAAATTGAGAATTTGCGGGATTTGAGCAGACTTTACACTGTCTTCAGCATAGAAATAATGATTGATTAAATCGTCATACCTTCTGAGTTTTACAGCGTGATAACCACCAACAGAAGCCTTGTAATAAGAAGTATTGGTTTCATTAAAAGGTCCTAAAAGTTGATTGAAAATTCTATAATGAGTTTTATCTTTTTCGGTGATTTCTTCTAAAGTTTTATTCATATTCGCTCTAGAAAGCAAATCATTTAAAAGTGGATTATCACCTGCTTTTCCAGCTAAATAATCTGAATTTTCGGTCACAAATGGAGTTTGTGCAAAAGCTTTATCAACAAAATTATCGCTGTTTAAATAGCGTTTGTTCACAGACCATAAATCAAATAAACTTACCAATCCTATAATGATTAAAGCAATGTTTTGAGATAATTTTTTCTTCAATGCAAAATATAGTGCTAAAGCAGTGATAGAAACATAAATCATGGCTTTAATAGCATCGATTCTAAACATCGTGAAACGTTCGCCAACCAAATAATCTAATAAATAAGGAGGCAAATAAGCAGTTTCGTTTGAAGTAGCAAATCCTAGTATACTTTTCCCGAAAATCACCAATAATAAAGTAATTCCAAGAACTGCAGAACTTCCGTAAACTAAAACTTTTTGTTTGTATTCTTCTGTAAGTTTTTCGTCATTGAAAAATCTGTACAATCCAATGATTGCAATGAGTGGGAACAATAATTCCACAACAACTAAGATAGAACTTGGTGCTCTAAATTTGTCGTAAAACGGAACGAATTTGATGAATAATTCAGACAGCGGCATGAAATTGCTTCCCCAAGCTAAAAGCACAGAAAGTACAGATGCGCCTAAAATCCAATAACGGTATTTTTTCCACCCGAAGAAAAATCCTAAAATGGCTAAAAATACCACAATAGCTCCTTGATAAGCCGGTCCAGAAGTTCCTGGTTGGTTTCCCCAATACGTTAAACTTCCTCCAAATCCTTTAGAAATTTGGTCATATTCTTCTTGAGAGGTGACATTTTCTTGTACCAATTCCTGAACTTTTTTCATCATTTCTTCTGAGCCTTCTTCATCACTTGCTCCTCCCATTGCTCTTGGAATGAATAAGTTCAATGTTTCTAGTTTTCCATAACTCCAGTTCAGAATTTCTTGTTTTTTCATTCCGTCATTATCTGCAGCATTGTGCTCAGATTTCAGAATTTGTTTTCCACGAACGGTTTCTTTCACGTATTCAGAATTGGCAAGAAGTCTCTGACTGTTCATTCCGATTCCAAGAATCATCGCCAAAGCTAGAATTCCCGAAGAAATTAAGAAATGTTTCCATGGTGTTTTTCCTGTAGCTGCTCTTACCAACTCAGACAAGAATAAAAATCCTAATGCCAAGAAAAGGTAATATGTCATTTGTGGATGATTGGCAGCAATTTGCAATCCCATGAAAAGTGCAGTGACAATGAAACCAAGAATATATTTTTTACGAATATAGACGAGTAAGATTCCTGCTAAAAGTGGTGCAAAATAAGTTAAAGTGGCTACTTTACCATTATGACCAGCTGCGATGATGATGTAGAAATACGTGGAAAGTCCAAAAAATGTGGAACCTAACAAGGCGTATTTCCAATTTTTAGTCGCAACATAACCGAGTAAGAAAAATCCAGCAAAAAGCAGAAAAATAAAATTCGCAGGTTTTGGCAAAAAGTTCAGCGTGTCATCTATTTTTTTGATGATATCACCTCTAAACTGTGAACCTGATTGATAAGTAGGCATTCCGCCAAACATGGCATCACTCCAATAGGTTTCTTTGCCGTTTTCGGCTCTGTAGTCTAGAAGTTCTTTTGCGCCACCTTTGTATTGTACAATGTCATGTTGCAAAAGTTGTTTCCCAGAAATGATAGGATTGTTATAAATTAAAGCTAAAACTACAAAAATCGCCAATGAAATGACGATGTAAAGAATGTTTTTATTTTTCAGCATATTTTGCAAAAATTAATTTATTTCATTTTTTCTCGGAATAAATTCCAAATTATTGTTGAGTTCTTTTCTTCAACTTTTACCTTTACCTCTACCTCTACCTTTACTTTACCTCTGATTTTTCTCCTCTACTTCTTCATATTCCACAGTTTCTGCATCCCATTTTACTTGTTCTTTAGTAGGTTTTGCAGGTTTGGGCGAAACGTTTTCTCTGTTTCTAGGATTAAGACTAGGGAAATTTTTATAAAATTGATTAAAGAATATCCTTTTCAAAATATTCCAAACAAAGAATATAATGATGGTTGCTAAAACTAATTCGAATAAATATTTGACCAGTGCCATTTTTTAAAATTTATAACTAGGATTGATTGTAACTAAAGAGTTGGTCTTTTTAGACATGCTTTGCGATTGTTTTCCGTCGCTCAAACTTTCTTTTTCCGTAGTGTTCATTTGGATTTTAGAGCCTAGAATCCAACCAGAGTTGGCGTCTATTTTTATGGTTCCTGTTTGATTCCCTTCTATGCTTACAGAATGCGTCATTCCGTTTTTAGATTGTGTTTTTGCTTTTCTAGGAATTCCACCTTTTACAGTGATTTCTGCAATTCCGTCTTCTACTTTTGCTAGAGTATAAGTGGTATTTATTTTTACACTTCCATCTGGAGTTACATTGTCAGACTGTGTCCATGTTCCGCCTAATTTTACGCCTTTTGCTGGAAGAATATTTAGGTTTTTTCCAAATTGTTCTTTTAAAAATTTCTCGTTGAAACTCAATTTAAATCCTTCCATGAAATTTTTAAGTTGAGCAGCATCTTTAATCACCGAAGCAGCCGCATCATTGGTTTTTTTATAAATAGGTTCAAAACCTGTAATCGAAAGAATTTTCCCATTTTTGTCCATGGTAATTTTTAATTTATTACCTGTTTGTGCTTTTTGTACCGCCCACATAAATTTTTGTTGAGCATCTTCAGGAGCGTTTCCTTTCGTATCTATCGCTTGGGTTTTTCCTTGAGAAGTTGCAGACATTCTTTTCCCAACCAGCGTCATAGAAATTTCGTAGTTTCCTTTTGCATCGATATTATCTACGGTAAACGTCATTTCGTCTGTAGATTCATTCGTTCCAGAAATGTTTTGTTTCCCGTCAGAAAGCGTTTGCACATCTCTTTGGTAAGTGCTGAAAGGATACGTTTTTCCTTTTTCTAATTTAAAAGTTGCGTGGTAAACACCTAGAGAATCTTTGATGGCAGGATTTTCTAATTTTGCCGTTTCTTTATCTTCCACAGGAACTTCTACGGTGATGGTTTTTCCAGTTTTTGGGTCAACTTTGGTTACGGTTTTTGTTTCTTTTTGACAAGAAACGATTGCTATTGAAAGCAGCGCAATTGCTGTAATTTTTTTCATTGATTTTAATTATTTTGTATCATTTGAAGCAAGAATCTTGCCTTTTTATTCACTTTTTTTGTTTTTAGGTAGTCTTTGATACGTCGTTTTAGAGTTACAATTATTACAAAACTTGTATTTTACCTTTGCCAACCTTCAATTTTATAATTTTTTTCTAAAATTTTCTTTTCCTTTCCTGTTTTACTATTTTTATACCACAGCTCAAATTTAGCTGCATAAGGTTTTTCCCAATCTCCTTCATAAATTGTAAAATGCCTTTTTGTAGAAAACGTTTTTAAACTATCAGAATTGTTGTAAACAAAAACTTTGCTGTCATTATTTAGTTCTTCTTCAGATAATCTTGTGTTTTTTGTAATTTCAAATGCTTTTAAATAAACATAACCACTATCAATATTTTTTGTGGTGAAATTATATTCATAGAGACCTGGCTGAAAAGAATCTATCAAATCAAATTGAATTTTTTGGTTTGTTATCTTTTCTTCATTCAAAGACATTTTTGAAGGCGTGTTTATTTTTATGTTAGTAGGAATTTCTAAATCATCAGCAAAATAATCATTTGGATAAAACATGAAAAAGAAGCTCAAATATCCAATTGAAATAATTAGAATGGCAACAGAAATTATAGTTTGTAAAATTCCCTTTAGATAGTTCTTTTTGAAAATTTTAATTAATCCTAAGATGATTGAAACTACAAAAAGAAAAAAAGAAAAATACATTAAGCCAATAGAAATGTAAAATGACGTTTTTGTGAAAAAAGAAAGAATTAAATAGCTGAGAATTATTACAATAGTTGCAATAATTATAGGCAAATACCAATTATTGAAATATTGTTTAAATAAATTCTTCATTTTTAATTTTTTATTTCTCCAACTCTATAATTCTCCCACCATTTTCTGTCTCACTGCTTCATAAAGAATTGCACCACAAGCTACAGAAACGTTCAAAGATTGTGTTTTTCCAGTGATTGGCAATTTTATTTTTTCATCAGCGTGATGCATTACTTCTTTAGAAATTCCTGTTTCTTCATTTCCCATTACGATAGCGCAAGGTTCAGAAAAATGAGCGTCATAAATCATTTTTTCTGCCTTTTCAGTGGCTGCAAAAACGGTAACTCCCGATTGCTGAAGAAAATCTACAACGTGAGCCAAATTATTTTCTTTGCAGATTTTTACATTGTAAAGCGCTCCCGCCGAAGTTTTAATGGCGTCAGAATTGATAGGAGCAGCTCCTTTGTCTGGAATTACAATTGCGTCTATTCCTACACATTCTGCAGTTCTGGCAATCGCTCCGAAATTTCTAACATCTGTCAATCTATCCAAAATCAATAAAAACGGAACTTTTCCTTCTTCAAAAATCTGTGGCAACAAATCCTCGATTTTATAAAACGGAATTTCTGAGATAAATGCTACTACACCTTGGTGATTTTTTCTCGTAAAACGATTCAGTTTTTCAATTGGAACCGTGTTGGGTCTGATGTTGTATTTTTTCAGTAATTTTTTTAATTCTGAATAAATCTCACCTTGCAAACCACCTTGTACAAAAATTTTGTCGATGGTTTTTCCAGCTTCTATCGCTTCCATTACAGGTCTCAAACCGAAAATGAAATCTTCTTTTTCGTTTTTAGATTCGTGTTCCGAGTTTCTATTGTCAAAACGAGGTTTTCTATCGAAATTTTTTGAACCAAAACTTCTTCTCTCGCCTGAGTTATATTTTTTATTAAATTCTCCCAATTTTTTGATTTTTAAATTTTAATTCTATTTGTGTCGTTCCTACGGAACTCAAAATGGTATTTTTCTATTGTATTCTACAAACCTTTTGCTCTTACAGAGCAAGATTTAAATTTTGCCTTTACCTTAACCTTAACCTAAAACTGTTCTCCAGCTAAAGCACGTTTTTGAGCCATTGCGTATCCAAAATGTAAACTTTCGTGCATATTGTTGAAAATGATTGCATCTTGAATATTTTTTAAATCAATTCCAAAACTTGTAGAATAAGCGGTGTAATCTGGAAAAAAATCATCGTCATAATCTTTCATCAGAATTTTAGAAGTTTCGATAAGTAGGAAACCTAAATCTTCCACTTCAGATTCAGAAACATCCAGATTAGGAAGAGTGCCTTTTTTGTAAGTATCTACCCAATATTTGTCTATTCTAAATGGATTTCCGCTTAAATAATAACACAAAAGTTGCTGAGTAGCTACGCAATGTGCAATATTCCAATAAATATTATTGTTAAAACCATCTGGAATGGTCAACAAGTCTTTGTGAGACGTATTTTGCAAAATATTCAGAAGGTTTTTTCTTACTGCTCTATGATTTTGAAAATGAGTATTCATTTAAAATTGATTTTAATCTCCAAAAATACTGAAATTGAACGGAAGATGGAAGATGGATGATGGAAGTTTTTTATAAAATATTCTTAAAGTTTTTTTGTTGTTTTAATATGTTGAAAATCAATGTTTTGATGACTGTTTTTGTACGAAAAAAATATGTCAATTTTTTAACTTCTGACTTCTGACTTCCTACTTCCAACTTTTTTTAACAAACTTTAACCAAAATTTGGCATTAATTGTGTTGCCAATTCCTTGAAAATCGTGAAATTTACAGTCTAATTTTTCAAAAAATTATGCAAGAACTTAATCAAGCCGAAGATATTAAACAACTCACCGAAAAAGTAAAAGAACAGAACGTTTACTTTTCACATTTGAAAAAGGAAATTAACAGAGCAATTATCGGACAAGAATACATGGTAGATAGACTTTTGATTGGTCTATTGGGAAATGGTCACGTTTTGCTGGAAGGTGTTCCTGGTTTGGCAAAAACATTAGCCATTAAAACCCTTTCAGAAGCAGTTCATGGAGCGTTTTCTAGAATTCAGTTTACGCCAGATTTATTGCCTGCAGACGTTATCGGTACGCAGATTTATAATGTGAAAGAAAACGATTTTTCCATCAAAAAAGGTCCTGTTTTTGCAAATTTTGTTTTGGCGGATGAAATCAACCGTGCTCCTGCAAAAGTGCAATCTGCACTTTTGGAAGTAATGCAAGAAAAACAAGTTACCATTGGTGATGAAACCATGAAATTGCCAACACCATTTTTGGTTTTAGCGACCCAAAATCCAATTGACCAAGAAGGAACTTATCTTTTACCGGAAGCACAAACTGACCGTTTTATGCTGAAATGCAAAATTGATTATCCAGAATTTGAAGAAGAAAGGCAAGTCATGAGAATGGTTTCTACTTCGGATATTCCTCAAATAAAACCTGTGATTTCTTTGGAGCAAATTGTGGAAGCCAAGAAAATCATTAATCAAATTTATCTAGACGAAAAAATAGAAAAATATATTCTCGATATGGTTTTTGCAACCAGATTTCCAGAGAAATATGGACTTTCTGAACTGAAAAATTACATCAGTTTCGGTGCTTCTCCAAGAGCTTCTATCAATTTAGCGATTGCTTCCCGAGCTTATGCTTTCTTGAAAGGTAGAGCTTTTGTAATTCCTGAAGATGTAAAAGCGATTGCAAAAGATGTTCTTCGTCACAGAATTGGTTTAAGTTTCGAAGCGGAAGCAGAAGATGTAGATGCAGACGCAATTGTAGATAAAATTTTAGGAAAAGTTTCTGCTCCTTAACGTTGAATTATGATTTGGGAAAAAATCAAAACGGACATTTATTATTCTGATGGTTCTTTAAGAGATATCTATGTACTTGATTCCACAATTGAAGATTGGAAGAAATGGATTGATTTTATTAACGAAAATTATCAGGTGAAATTTGAATATTTTGATAATCAGGGAAATAAGAAAATTGAGTCTAAAATTAATTTTTATGAAGTCTCAAAATATTGGAACAATTATGAAAATTCAATAAGTGCAGAATTTTTAGTTGGAGAAGTTTTATTGAAATGTTATTTTTTCTCAATTGATGAAATTGAAAATGATTTCTTTCCAGAAGAAGTTAAAACTATTGAGCAACATAATTTAATAATAGAATATTTAAAATCAATTTCAAAAATTTTAAACAAAGAAGTTATATTAACTCCAGAAAATTATAGTGAAGGTTTTAGAAAATTAATCACTATTAATGTTTTTGATGTTTTAAATGAATGTTAAAGTGCAAATAAAAGATATCGTCAAAAAAGTAAAACAAATAGAAATCCGTACTCGAAAGAGAACGGAAAATACTTTGATGGGGCAATATCACAGTGCTTTTAAAGGTCAAGGAATGGCTTTTGCAGAAGTTCGTCCGTATCAATTTGGAGATGATATTCGCAGAATTGATTGGAACAAAACCGCACGTTTCAAAGAACCTTATGTAAAGGTGATGGAAGAAGAACGTGAACTCACCATGATGATTTTAGTAGATATTTCTGCATCTATGAATTATGGAACAAAAATTCAACTGAAACGAGAATTGGTGGCAGAAATTTCGGCAAGTTTAGGATTTTCGGCGGCAGGAAATAATGATAAAGTGGGACTTATTTTGTTTGCGGATAAAGTGTATAAAGTAATTCCGCCACAAAAAGGCAGAAAACATATTTTAGCGATAATTTCTACGATTTTGACCGCAGATTATGTACAGGCAGAAACCAATATAGATGCGGCTTTAGAATACATGATGCATGTATTCAAAAAGAAATCTCTAGCGTTTCTTTTTTCTGATTTTGCAGATGAATTTGACGAGAAATTATTGAAAATCGCTTCCAAAAAACATCAATTACTAGGTTTGAGAGTTTTTGACGAAAAAGACAATGAAATTCCAGATGTAGGTTATGCTTTTTTTAGAGATATAGAAACAGGAAAACAAATTTGGGTAAATACGTCTAACCAAAGATGTCGTTACAATTATGCAGAAGCTCAGAAACAAAAAATAAGACATCTGAGAGAAGCTTTTGAGAAAAGTTCTGCAAGTTTTGTAGAAGTAAAAGCAGAGGAAGATTATACCAAAATTTTGTATAATTATTTTCAGAAAAAATAGAAAATAGCAATTAATGAAGAAAAATTTTTTAAAAATTTTCAATCAATATATAGACAGACAACTCGATAATGTTTCGCCAAATCTAAAAAGGTTCAAATGGCCTTTTGTTGCTTTTGGAGTGATTAAAAAATTGGCTTTGTTGTTTGTTTTTGTTGCTCAATGTTTTTCTGCGCAGACGCTTTCTTCTAATTTGTCTAAAGAAAAAATTGCGCTTGGCGAAAAAGCAACTTTTCGAGTAACCATCAATGGTTTAGAAGGAAAAGATGTGATTTCTAAACCTAAAAATGAACTCTTGCCTTTTCACTTAGAAGAAACCAAAGACGAAATCAATAAAACATACGATCAATACACCAGAACTATTGATTTTCAGGTTTTTGAAGAAGGGAAATTTACCATTCCAGAACTGGAGTTTTCGATAAATGGAGCAGAAACCATCAAAACGATTCCTTACGAAATTACGGTTTATAATCCTGTGAATGCAGATGATCAAATCAACGATATTATGAACAATAAGCAAGTTGATTTGGGTTTCAGTGATTATTGGGAAATGTATAAATGGTATATTTTAGGAGGTTTGGTGATTTTTACTTCCCTATTTTTATTTTTAAGTTTCTTTAAAAATGGCGTTTTCAGAAATTCTGGAAAAGAGAAAAGTCCAATTCATAAAACATTACAGGATCTGAAAAATCTAGAAAAGAAAAAATACGCAGAAAAAGGCAATTACAGAATGTTTTATGTAGAATTGATAGACATAACCAGAGCGTTTTTGGTAAAACAGTATCATATTCCTGCAGATGTTTTACTGACCGATGATTTAATCGATGTGATGAAACATACCAATAAAATTTCGCCTGAGAATGAAAAAATAGTGGAAGAGGTTTTTCTGAGAGGAGATTTGGTGAAATTTGCCAAAATCCTTCCAAATCAAGAATTAATGGAGCGTGATTTTTTAGAGATTTATGAATTTGTAGAGCGTTCGGTTACAGATATTGAAGCAGAACATTTAAGAGAAGTGCATTAAGATGAATTTTGAGATAGATAGTCCATATTTTTTATTGCTCTTTTTGCTTTTTATTCCACTTTTGATAAGGGATTTTAGCAAGAAGAAAAATTCGGGAATCAATGTTCCTACTACCGAAAATATGTCTATAGCAGGAAGTTTTTCTTGGGTTCAAAAATTTTTACAATTTTCTAAATACATCATTCTTTCTGCGCTGATTATTGCTTTGGCAAGACCTAGAACTTACACCATTTTTAGCGATAGAGACGAAACCAAAGGGATTGATATTTTCTTAGCGATTGACATTTCGCCAAGTATGTTGGCCAAAGATTTAGAGCCTGATAGAATTACAGCTTTGAAAAAAATAGCAACGGATTTTGTCAAAAAAAGGGAAGGCGATAGAATAGGAATTGTGGAATATTGGGGAGAAGGAATTACAAAAGTTCCGCTCACTTCTGACCATCAAGTGGTTTTAGATGAAATTAGAGACATGAGTCCGAGTGAAGAACTTACAGGAACAGCAATTGGAGAAGGACTTTCTGTAGCGGTAAATCATTTGAAAGACAGTAAATCGAAATCTAAAATCATTATTTTAATGACTGATGGTGTAAATACGGTTCCGAATGCGATGCCACCACAGTTTGCAGGTGAATTGGCAAAATCCTACGGAATTAAAGTGTACACGATAGGAATCGGAACGAATGGTTTTGCGCTATTTCCGCAGATTACATCTTTTGGAATACAATTTTTCGAACAAGAAGTGCAAATTGATGAAGCTACGCTTTCTGAAATTGCGACTTTAACAGGTGGAAAATATTACAGAGCCACTTCTAATACGAGTTTAGAAAATGTATATAACGAGATTAATTCTTTAGAAAAATCGAAAATTAAAACCAATAAAATTTACAATTACGAAGAATATTTCAGGGTTTTTCTTTGGATTGCCTTGGCGTTTTTATTGATAGATGCAGTTTTACGATGGAGAATTTTCAGAATTTTTAATTAAAAATAGAAATGGATTTTACTCTAGGAAATATTTGGTATTTATTGTTGTTATTGCTTTTGCCAGTAATAGCGTGGCTTCTTTTTGGTTTCAAAAAATGGAAATCTGAAAGGAGAAATATTTTTGCTGAAACTCAATTTCAAGAAGATTTGTTTCCGAAAAATCATCAATTTTCTAAATTTTTTCCAGTTTTATATTTGTTGGGTTTTGTGTTTTTGATTTTAGCAATGGTAGATTTTCTGGGAGGAAAAGAAGAGATGAAAATCCAACAAAAAGTGAATTCTGTAATTTTTTTGCTAGATGTTTCTAACTCTATGAATGCGCAAGATGTGCAACCTTCTAGATTAGAACAAGCCAAAAATATTTTGATCAATACCATACAAAATTTGGGTGATGATAAAGTAGGAATCGTAGTTTTTGCAGGAGATGCACAATCTATAATGCCTTTGACTACAGATTATTCTGCCGCCGAAACGTATATTGGAGCGATAGAAACCACTACGATTGGGAAACAAGGGACAGATTTTCTAAAAGCAATAGAAGTAGCTACAGAAAAATTTAAAAATGTTCCAAAAGGTGCTAGAAAAATCGTATTAATTAGCGATGGCGAAGACAATGAAGGAAATGACAAAGCGGCGATAGATGAAGCATTGAGACAAGGAATAACCATCAATTCCGTAGGAATAGGAAAAGATGATGGAGCGCCAATTCCTATTTATGAATTTGGGCAATTAATGGGCTATAAAACCGATATTCTCGGCGAAACGATTATTACCAAAAGACAAACAGAAGCATTGATGTCTCTCGCTTTTGATACCAACGGAGAATATGTAGACGGAAATGATATGGAAGCAGCAGTCAATAAAATTGTTTTGCAACTCAGAAACCAGAAAGGAGCTTCGGAAACACTGGTAAATACGCAATCTGCGGTGCATTATTACCAGTGGTTTTTAGGCATTTCGCTTTTTATATTTGTGATTATTTTTCTTTTTAATCCTAAAAAAGATTTCAATTTTTAAAAATGAAAACTTTAGAAAACGCAAAACCTTGAATTTTAGTTTCAAAAAACTACTTTTTTATCAATTATTTAACATATCTAGGATTTAATTTTAACAATTAAAGCGATATTTTTGTACCAACAAATGTTGAGAAAGTTTTTTGTACATATTAGCTTATTTTTTCTTGGTCTAATTGCCGTTAAGGCCCAAGAAAGTTTAAACACCTTAATCTTCAGAGGAAACCGAAGCTTCGACAAACAAAAGTATGGCGAAGCTACTTCCACATTTTCGGAAGCGGTGAAAAAAAATGAAAAAGATTTTGGTGCGCATTATAATTTGGGCAATTCTTTGTATAAAATAAAAAAGTACGACGAAGCGATTGCCGAATATCAAAAAGCTCAAAAAAACACCAATAATAAAGATGAAAAAGCTGCTTCTTATTACAACGAAGGAAATGCTCATCTTCAAAATGGTGATGGCGAAAAAGCAGTTAATGCTTATAAGAATGCTTTGAAATTCGATCCAGATAATGAAGCGATTTTAAAAAATTTACAAATTGCAAAGAAGAAGCAAAAGCAAAAAGACAATAAACAAAATCAACAAAACCAACAGCAAAATCAACAAAATAAGCAAAATAAAAACCAAGATAATAATCAAAATCAGCAAGGAGACCAAAATCAAGAAAATAAAAATAACAATACCAAAAATCAACCGAACGGTAATATAGGCGATCAAAATAAAGGAAAAGGAAATCAAGGAGCGGAAAAGCAAAACCAGAAAAACGAACCGCAAGATCCTAATGACCCAAATAAAATCCCTAAAGATTTGCAAAAATTAATTCTGCAAAGAAGTGCAAATCAAGAAAGAGAAACCGCCAAAAAATTACTCAATAAAAATGGTTACTATTCACCAGAAAGCAATACAAAAGACTGGTAATTAATGCAAAAAATTCTCAACATATTATTTTTTGTAATGTCTGCAATTTCTTACGGACAAGTTACCGTTTTGACTGATGTCAATACCAAAGAACCGAAGCAAAATGAACCCGTTGTTCTCACCATTGTACAAGAAGTGGTAGGCGAAAACATGGAACAGCAAAGTCCGCTTCGTCTTCCTGATTTATCAAAATTCGATATTGTAGGAAGTGCTTCCGAACAAAATACTTTCATTGACCAAAAAAGGGGAATTAGAGTAAACCAAATCATTTATCAATTATATCTTCAGCCAAAAGTTACGGGAAAAGTAAAAATCGGCTCGGCTTTACTTACCGTAAATGGTAAAATTTATAAATCAGAACCTTTTGATATTTTGGTGAAAGAAACGTCACGAGCTGAAACCGAATATCTTTCTAAAGATGTGTATCTGAATGTAGAAGTTCAAGACAAGGAGGTTTATGAAAATCAGCCAACTGTAGCGGTTTTGAGAGCTTATAGCAAGAATTATGATAACTTCAGAAAGTTAGAAAATATAAAATTTCCGCAACAGAATAACGCGAGAATTAAGCCTATCAGTTACAAAAAACAAGACATAGAAAATGTAAATGGCGAAATGGCTTCGCAAGTGATTGCTATGTTTATTATTTTTCCAGAAGAAGCGGGTAATGTAGAAATAGAGCCAGTTTCGGCAATGGTGAAAACTCCAGAAATCAGTAAAATTGTTTCGAATAAGGTTAAAATTAATGTAAAAACTTTGCCGAAAGATTCTCCAGAGAATTTTAAAAATGCGGTAGGGAAATTTCATGTTTCCATTAAAGAAATTCCAAAAACAGAACCTCTGGAAGTAAACAAACCGATTGACGTTTTGGTGAAAATTTCAGGTTTAGGAAATTTAGACGAAGATAAATTGCCGAAATTAATAGAATCTAAAGATTATACTTTTTTCAAACCTCAGATTATAAGCAAATTATCTACCAATAAAGAAGGAGTGAAAGGTTCAATTACTGCAAAATATGTGGTGATTCCTAAGCATGAAGGGAAAATCAATATTTCTACTGAACCATTTTCGTTTTTCAATCCAGAACTGAATCAGTACATTGATTTGGGTGTGAAAAGTATTGTGTTGAATGTCCTAAATTCAGCTCAAATTGCAGCGCAGAAATCAACTATTGATATTGTGGATGATTATACTGCTAATGTTTTAAATAGCGTTCCTTTACCTGTTATCGAAAAAGAAAAACATACACAGTCTTACCGTTTTAATTTTAAAAATTTATTTTCTGGTTTGGCAGTGCTTGTAATGGGAACTTTCCTTTTCTTCTTGTGGATTAGACCAAAGAAAAAAGCTTTGGTTACTGTTGAAAATAAACCAATAACTACAATTAGAGAAGAAGAAGAAAAAATTAAAAATCTTCTAAAACCAGGCTTTGAAGCGAATTTAGAATATATGAAAACGCTTTTGTCTAACAGAGACTATTCAGCATTTTTTGCTACTTATGAAGAGTTGCAACAAGATGCAGAACAGCATATTCAGCAAAAATTTGGAATGGGATTGAAAGCTTTTTTAGAAAATTACAAAGGTTCTCAGTTCACCGAAGATTTCAGAAATTTAGAGCAACAAATTTCAATAGAAAAATACTCGCCTATTCATGACGACTCACATTTAGAAGAGCTTTACAACTCTATAACTGCGATGTTTTCTGAAATTATGGAATAATAAAAGTATTTCATACTTTTGTGAAAATAATAAAAAAATCACACTATGTTAGAATCGTTTTCTTTTAAAGAAACCTTGACTTGTTTTATGGTTTTGTTTGCAGTAATTGATATTTTAGGTTCGGTTCCTATTATTGTTTCTCTTAGAAAGCAATTCGGGCATATTGATGCAGAAAGAGCATCGATTGTTTCTGGAGCATTGATGATTGTTTTTCTTTTTGTGGGAAAAGAAATGCTAAAATTCATCGGGATAGACGTGAATTCGTTTGCGATTGCGGGAGCTTTGGTTATTTTTATTATTGCTTTGGAAATGATTTTGGGAATAGAAATTCACAAAGTGGAAAACGTGAAGGCAGCTTCTATCGTTCCAATCGCTTTTCCTTTAGTAGCAGGAGCTGGAACATTGACGACTACCTTATCACTTCGTGCAGAATTTCATGTAGTGAATATAATTTTAGGGATTTTGCTCAATACCATTTTGGTTTACATCGTTCTAAAATCTGCCAATTTCTTAGAAGAAAAAATAGGAGATGCTACGCTGATGATTTTCAAAAAAGTTTTTGGAATTATCCTTTTAGCGATTTCTATTAAATTATTTACCGCTAACTTTGCGCAGTTATTTTCTACTTATGTAAATTTTTAAAATTATCAATATTAAATCATAAATCTCATACCAATGACAACGTTTTACAAAGTTTTTTTAGTGCTTTTTATTATATTTTTAGGAGTTAATCTTTATGCAATCGACTGGAATTTAGGTTTTATGCATTCAGAAAATAATAAATTCTTATTCTCTATAGTCGCATCTATTATAGGAATTTTAGTTACTCTGGTTATGAATACTTGGAAAAAACTTTCACAGAAAAATAGTTAATGAAAAATCCGCTTCTAAAAGCGGATTTTTTTATTGTAAATGATGAAGAATAGCTTGAGATTTTAGTTCGGTTTCTCGCCATTCTTTTTCTGGCGAAGAAAGTGCCGTAATTCCGCCACCTGCAAAAGCGATTACTTGATTTTTGTAAATTTTTGCACATCTAAGATTCACAAAGTAATAAATTTCTTCCTCGGTTTCTATTTTAATGTAACCTGCGTAAAATTCACGGTTATATTGTTCGATTTCTATAATTTTTTCTTTGCAAAAATCTTTTGGAATTCCACAAACTGCAGGAGTAGGGTGGATTTCTTCAATTAATTCTTCAAGTCTATTATCTCCAATTTTTGCAGTGAAATCAGTTCTGAGATGCTTAATATTCCCCGAAATATGATTGTATGTTTCAGACTCTTCGACTTCGCTCAGAGTGACATATTTTTTTAAAATTTCAGAAATATAATGGGTAACAGGTTTTTGTTCTTCGATTTCTTTCTCGCTCCATTCTTCATCTACGGGAAGTGTTCCTGCCAAACTCATGGTGAAAAACTCATGTGTTTTTTTATTGAATTTTCCTAAAATTTCTGGTGTTGCACCGATCCAAATTTCTTCATCAGTAATGAGAAGATAACAAAGTGTATTTGGGTATTTTTTGCAAAGTAGTTGGTAGGTTTCTTCTAAATTGATAGAAGAAATTTCTTTAGCAATAGGTCTAGAAATAACCAGTTTTGGCAAGTTGTTTTTCTTGATGATTTCAATCGCTTTTTCTAATTTTTGGAGATATTCCTCATGCTGAGGAATATTTAGTTCAGCATTATTTTCAGGAAAATTTTCTACCTCAAAAAAAGAAGATATGAGCTCTTCTGAAGTACAGATTTCTAGATTTTCTGCTTGTAAATGAATGGCTTTCCCGTTAGTAAAAGGAAAAAAAGAAGCTACATTTCTTGCAGCTTCATGATGATGTATTAGGATAAATTTTTCTTCAAAAGGCAATCTGAAAATAGCTTTCATTACTTTTCTATTTTTCGGTTAATCACCATATTCGTCATCGTAGAATGACACAGTAAACTTCCGTTTTCGTCTTTTATTTCTATTTCTAAAAAATGGAGTGTTTGTCCTTTTCTAATCATTCTAGCTGTTCCTGTAACGGTTCCTTTGGTTTTACTTTTCAGGTGATTAGAATTGATATTGGTTCCTACAGCAGCTTTTCCTTCGTGAGCTACCAAAATATTAGAAAGACATGAGCCTAAACTTTCTGCAAATGCAATATTAGCACCACCATGCAATAAACCTAATGGCTGATGAACTCTAGAATTTACGGGCATAGTTCCTACCAAATAATCGTCTCCTAAATCGGTGAAAACGATTTCTAAAGTTTCCATTAAAGTGTTTTTATTCCAAAGGTTGAGCTGTGCTAATTTTTCTTCGTTGGTCATCATAAAAATTCAACTTTTAGATTAGTAGATTTTTGGATTCCACTTTTCTGGATATTTTGGAGTAATTTTTTTGTAATATTCTTGTAATTCTTCCATGATGCTTTCGTAGCTTCTGGTCTGAATGTCTTCTACTGAAATTTGTTTTCCTAAATGAATACTTTTGGTTTTAAAATCTCCAGCAGCAATAACGATAGGAACGTTTGATTCTTTTGCCATGTGATAGAATCCTTTTCTCCATTTGTTAACAAGACTTCTGGTTCCTTCTGGTGTAATTACTAAACTGAAATCATCTTTTGCAAATTCATTTTTTACAAAATTAACCAAGTCATTTCTTTGGCTTCTATCGATTCCAACTCCGCCCAATGCTTTTACGATAAAACCGTACCAAGCCTTTGTGTGAGCATCTTTTATGATTACTTTTAGTTTCTTGTCTAAAACCCAATAAGCTAGATTTCCTAAAATGTATTCATCATTGGCAGTATGTGGAGCTACGACTAAAATGCATCGGTCTAAATTACTTGCGGGACCTTCTAACACAATCTTCCAACCCCAAACCCAAAGGATAAACTTTGCAATAATTTTCTTAATAAATTTCATATTTTTCTCTTTAAAAAACAAAACAAGTAACCCTAGCAAAAAGGTTACTTGCAAATATAATTATTTTATAGATTATAATCTTTCTAAAATAGACTGCTGATGAACTCCATTATTTTCATCACGATTTCTAAGACAAATTGTATCATAATTTCAAGTGTTTTTTGTTTGTTTTATGTGAGTTTCATTCACTTAGCGAAGTTATTAATTATTTTTAATTTTAAAATATTTTAAATGTTAAAATTTTATAAAATCTTGAAAAATATCTTTCACTTCGGCTACTTAGTTTCTAGTGTAGGGTTGCGGAAGTTTCTGTTGTTATCATCAGCAACCCAACTAAACTAGAACTATTTATTTTTGGTGTTAATTTCTATCTTAGAATCGCCATCTTTAATTGAAATATTAAGGTCTTTTAAGTTTTCTAAATCTTTTAGACTGTTAATATTTTTGATGTCTTTTTCTAAAATGCTGTCTGCGACTTTTTTAGGATATTTTTTTCCGTTGATAATTACACTGTCAGCATTTTCAGAATCATATTCTATCGTAGTTCCGTTGATGTTTATTTTATTTTTTTCAATAACGATATCTCCATTTTCATTGTTGTTATTTTCTTCGTCATCATCTATTCCGTTTGCATTTAGGTCACCATTTACATTCAGATGTTCGTTTCCTTTTGCAACTTTCATGTCTTTAGGAACCACCAATTCATAATCTACACTGTAATGTCTGAATCTGTATTGGTAAGGATAGCTTACGAAATTTGGTAATAAAATTTTGTTGCCTACCACTTCTACAGGAACATTAAGTTCTAGAGGTTTGTTATAACCTTCCGCATATTTTTTGATGATGAGGTAAGGCTGAGTAATATTAGCATTTCTTACTACTTCTACGTTTGGATAATCTTCTTCGAAAACCATTTTCTTGTCAGAAAAAATATCATCATCATAAGCAGTATAATTCGCTGGGATATTCACTTGTTTTTTGTCAATGATAAGGCTGTCAGTTGGCTGAACATTGATAGAAATATTTTCGGTTTCTTCTTTGTCGCCTTTATAAGACATATCTATTTTTGCCATGTTTACTCCGAAATAAGTTCCTAAAAGAACAATTGCTAAAAATAAACCACCCAATACATATCCTAAGTTTCTTAATTTAGTTTTAGGAGATAATAATTTGATGCTGATTAAGCTGAAAAGAACTGCTGGGAATAATGTTAGGAGTACAATGAGTGAAGAAAGGATATATTTCATTCCGCCATCGTCAAACAAAAAGTTCATTTTGCTTACACCAGGAAAATCAGGATTTCCAAATAAATTGAAAAAGAAGAATAAAAAGATGATTACTCCAAGTGCTAAGAAAGCGAAAATAGCACCAAAAAGAACTCTTAAAACGTTTAGCAATCCACTACCAGCAGAAGTTACTACAGGTTTAGCTTCATTGTACATTTCACCCACTTTTGCAGTAGATTCATTGGCAAATTTTACGATATTGCTAGATTCTTCTTTTAAGTTGTCAAAATTCAAGGGTTTACCTTTCATTTTAAGGAAATCTGCTGCAGTTTCTGCTTTTGGAAGGATAATCCAAAATACTAAATATAAGAATACGATGAGGGTAGTAGAGATTCCAGCGGTGAACAATCCTAAAAATGCAACACCAAACCAGATCACTCTCATCCAAGTTACATCCATCCCGAAATAAGCAGCCAGACCAGAGCAAACACCTGCTAATTTCATATTTTCTGGATCACGGAACAGTTGTTTTTGCTGTGCCGAAGAAAATGAAGGTCTTGATTTTTTATTGGCAGTTTTATCAGAGAAATAAGCTTCTTCTTGTTCTTCTATTACTTCTGGTTTACCAATTTGGGCAATTACTTTTTCTATATCATCATCATTTACCACTTCTCTTTTTCCCATGTTATCTTTTAGAATTTCTACAATTCTAATTTCGATATCATGCATAATTTCGTCTGCTTCTGATTCCTCTAGAGAACTTCTCAGTGCAGTGAGGTAGTCACTCAGTTTTATGTATGCGTGTTCTTCTATTACGAAAGAAAAACCAGCAAGTCCTATTGATAATGTTTTGTTCATAGTTTAGTTTTTATGATGTTTTGGTGATTTGGTTTACAGATTCTGTTAATTCATTCCAAGTATTTTGTAATTCTGCTAAAAAGGTTTTTCCTTTTTCAGTGATTTGGTAGTATTTTCTTGGCGGTCCACTGGTAGATTCTTCCCATCTGTAAGCAAGAAATTCTCCATTTTTCAATCTTGTAAGTAGCGGATAAAGAGTTCCTTCTACTACATCTAGCTTTCCTTTTTTGAGTTCGTCTATTAAATCAGAAACATACATTTCTTTATTATTGATTAGGCTCAAAATACAGAACTCTAGAATTCCTTTTCGCATTTGCGCTTTGGTATTTTCTGTGTTCATGTTTTTTAGTTATTAGTGGTTTTTATAATTTGTTGTAACATTCATTTTACGAATTTTTTTCTGTTGAACAAAAATAGGTATTTTTTAGTAATATGCAATGCAAAGTAGTAATGCAAAAAAATATATTACTATTTTCTTTCTTCGAAGTAGTGAATCGTTCTCGTTTTTGGTAAAAATAACCAAAGTAAAAAATAGACGAATACGACCATAAACGTAGAAATTCCCGCCGAAAATATTCCGAAGAATGCCAGTAAGAACCATGCAACTCTTACTAAAGAGACATCTATCCCGAAATATCTTCCAAGTCCTGAACAAACCCCAGCGATTCTTCTATTGTCTCCATCGCGAGTTAGTTTTGCTCTGCAACCAGTGTAATATTGGTTTTCATTTTGTTGATAAGTTTTCATTTTAATGATTTTTGTGATTTTCTTATGCAAAGATATATATAAAATTTAGTATTATGCAATACAAAGTAGTAAATATTTTTTATTAATTTAGTTAAGTTGTTGATAATCAGTTATAAAAATTTCAAGTGTAAATTTTAATAATTTTTGTTTTTGACAAAAATCACTTTTTCATTGTAACATCTGTTACCGAAATTGGTGAAAACCAACCGTAAGTTTGCAGTATCAATTTTGTTTCACTTTAGAAATGAAGTTTTTTAATCCATTAAAGATTTATAGATGAAAATACTAATAGTAGGAGGAGTTGCAGGAGGCGCAACAGCAGCAACCAGATTAAGAAGACTCTCAGAAGAAAACGAAGTCATAATTTTTGAAAAAGGACAATATGTAAGTTTTGCGAATTGCGGTTTGCCTTATCATATCAGCGGAACGATTGACAAGAGAGACGCTCTTTTATTACAAACACCAGAATCTCTTAAAGAAAGATACAACTTAGATGTAAGAGTTTTTACAGAAGTTTTATCTATTTATACAGTCGATAAAAAAGTTTCAGTAAAAAATTTACAAACCGGCGAAATTTACTTAGAAAACTATGATAAACTATTGCTTTCACCAGGTGCAGAACCTATAAAACCACCTTTTGAAGGAATTGATTCTGATAAAATTTATACGCTCCGAAACATTCCAGATATGGATAAAATCGTGGCAAAAACCAAAAATGCGCAGAATTTTGTAGTTGTAGGTGGTGGTTTCATTGGTTTGGAAGTTGCCGAAAACTTGATTGAAGCTGGAAAGTCTGTGAAATTGGTAGAATTGGGCAATCAAGTAATGGCGCCTGTAGATTTTGATATTGCCAGTTTCGTTCACGAAAAAGCCAAACAAAAAGGGCTTGAATTGTTGTTAAACGTTGGCGTAGAAAAATTTAATGACAAAGGCGAAACCATAGAAGTATTCTTAAACAATGGAACTTCTTTAGAAACAGATGCGGTAATTCTTGCAATCGGTGTAAAACCTGAAACCAAATTAGCAATAGAAGCGGGTTTGGAAATCGGGGAAACTCGTGGAATTTTGGTGAATGAATTTATGCAAACCTCTAATCCTGATATTTATGCAGTTGGAGACGCAATAGAAGTAGCGCATTACATCAACAATAAAAAAGTGTTGATTCCTTTAGCTTGGCCAGCGAATAGACAAGGTAGAATAGTAGCTGACAATATCGTTCTAGGAAATCAATACAAATATACAGGAAGTTTGGGTTCATCAATTTTGAAATTTTTCGAACTTTCTGTGGCTTCAACTGGACTCAATGAAAAAACTTTGAAAAAATTCGGAATTCCTTATAAAACTGCCATTGTAACTCGCGGTCATCACGCAGGTTATTATCCTGGTGCTAAAAATATAGTTCTAAAAGTTATTTTCGATGAAAATGGTAAAATTTTCGGAGCGCAGGCTGTTGGCGAAGCTGGAGTTGATAAAAGAATTGATGTCATTGCAACGGCTATCAAAGGAAATCTCACGGTTTATGATTTACCAGAAATTGAAATTACTTATGCTCCGCCTTTTAACTCTGCGAAAGATCCTGTAAACATTGCTGGTTATGCTGCGGAAAATATTTTGAAAGGGGATTTAGAAATGTTGAATTATGATGAATTTTGGGATTTTGTGAAAGAAAATGATGCAGTAATTTTAGATGTAAGAACTTCCAAAGAATTTTCAGGAGGAGCAATTGAAGGAGCAATTAATATTAACGTAGATGATTTACGAGCAAATCTCGAAAAATTAGATAAGAATAAAATGTATGCCATTTATTGCCAAGTTGGTTTGCGTGGTTATTTAGCGAATAGAATTATGAGAAATAACGGTTTTCGAGCCGTGAACTTAAACGGAGGGTACAATCTTTGGTCAAAAGTTCAATCATAGTAATAGTTTTTTGTTAACAAGAAGGCTTCAATTTTTATTGGAGCCTTTTTCATTTAAATAATTGTTCAATAATAATATGATTTTAATCACAAATCTCCAAAACATGACAAATGTATGCTTATAAAACTCAAAGTTCTTATGCGTTAATTAATAAATTTGTTAATTGAACTTTTGTGACCAATCTTTTTTAAAAGTCACTTTTTATAAATGTAGATAACATCAAATAAACACATAAAATGAGTTTTATTAAAACGGATTTAACCAAACTTGCAAACCTTAATAAAAGCAAGGGAACTGGTTCTATTAGGAAAAGTAAACCAGAATACGTTGATTTTTTTCCACCTTGTAATAACGCTTGTCCAGCTGGCGAAAATATTCAGGCTTGGCTTTCTCTGGCTCAAGAAGGAAAAATAGAAGACGCTTGGAGAAAATTAACCGAGCAAAATCCTATGGCTGCGATTCATGGGAGAGTTTGTTATCATCCTTGCGAAAATTCTTGCAACAGAAAAGATTTAGATTCTTCGGTGAGCATTCACGCTGTAGAAAGATTCTTAGGAGACGAAGCACTTAAAAATAATTGGCAATTTTATCCTCCGAAAACGCTTACTGGTAAGAAAATTATGATTGTAGGTGCAGGTCCTTCTGGACTTTCGGCGGCATATCATCTTAGAAAATTAGGCCACGAAGTCACTATTTTCGAAGCTGGCCCAGTTGCTGGTGGAATGATGAACTTTGGGATTCCTGCTTACAGAATGCCTAGAAATATTCTTCAAGCTGAAATTAAAAGAATTGAAAATTTCGGAGTGAAAATTGTTTTGAATTATAAAGTTCAAGATATTCTCAAAGAAAAAGAAAATGGTGGTTTTGATGCGGTTTTTGTAGCTATTGGAGCACATTTAGCCAAAAAAGTAAATATTCCAGCTCAAGAAGCGAGTAAAATTTTAGATGCGGTTTCTTTCTTGAAAGAAGCTGATGAAAATAGCGATAATAAACCACTTTTAGGAAGAAGAGTCGCCATTTACGGAGGTGGAAATACTGCAATGGATGCAGCGAGAACTGCGAAAAGATTAGGTGCAGATGAAGCCATGATTATTTACAGAAGAGATCGCGAACATATGCCTGCTCACGAATTTGAAGCAGATGAAGCTTTAAGCGAGGGGGTAAAAATCCATTGGTTGAGTACCATTAAAAATATGGAAACTTCTTCTATCACCGTAGAAAAAATGCAAGTGGTTAATGGAAAAGCCGTTCCAACTGGTGAATACGAAACTTTGGAAGCTGATTCATTAATTCTAGCTCTTGGACAAGAAGCAGATACCGATTTCTTAAAACATATTGAAGGAATTACCTTCAAAGAAGACGGAACTACAGTTGAGGTAAATCCTTCAATGATGACAGGTTATCCTGGAATTTTTGCAGGAGGAGATATGGTTCCTAGTGAAAGAACGGTAACGATTGCTACTGGTCATGGTAAAAAAGCAGCAAGAAATATTGATGCTTGGCTTAGAAATACCACTTACGAAAAACCAGCCAACAATCCTTTTGTTACCATTGAAAAACTACAAATTTGGTTCAAAACAGATGCTGAAAAGAAAGCACAACAACATTTAGAAATTGAGAAAGCAGTAGAAACTTTTGATGAAATTGTTGCAGGTTATACTACTGAAGAAGCAGTTTACGAAGCACAACGTTGTCTTTCTTGCGGTAATTGTTTCGAGTGCGATAGTTGTTATGGAGCGTGTCCGGAAGGTGCGATTTCCAAAAACGGAAAAGGTGAGGGTTACACCATCAATTACGATTTGTGTACAGGTTGTGGCGTTTGCGCAGAACAATGTCCTTGTCACGCTTTAGATATGGTTTTAGAACATTAATCAATTGAAAAAAATGAAAAATCAAAATAAAATAATAGCAACCATAGACGGCAACGAAGCTGCAGCGTACATCGCGTACAGAGTAAACGAAGTTTGTGCCATTTATCCTATTACGCCATCTTCCACAATGGCAGAATTGGCAGACGAATGGGCGTCTAAAGGAATTAAAAATATCTGGGGAAACGTTCCCGAAATTATAGAAATGCAAAGTGAAGGCGGTGCAGCAGGTACTGTTCACGGTTCACTTCAGGCTGGTGCGCTTACAACCACTTTTACCGCATCACAAGGGTTGATGCTCATGCTTCCGAATATGTACAAAATTGCAGGGGAGTTAACCAGCGCAGTTTTTCACGTAGCAGCACGTTCTTTGGCAGCGCAAGCTTTGTCGATTTTTGGTGACCATCAAGATGTAATGGCAGCCAGAACTACTGGTTTTGCGATGCTTTCTTCTGCAAGTGTTCAAGAAGCACACGATATGGCGCTTATTGCCCAAGCTACCACTTTGAGAGCGAGAATTCCCTTTATTCATTTCTTTGACGGTTTTAGAACTTCTCACGAAGTGAACAAAATTAATCTTTTAAATGACGACCAAATTCGTGCAATGATAGATGATGAATTGGTGATTGCACACAGAAATAGAAGTTTAAATCCTGATAAACCTTTTGTAAGAGGAACTGCTCAGAATCCTGATGTTTATTTCCAAGGAAGAGAAACTTCTAATCCTTATTATGCTAAAATTCCTACCATTTTAAAGGAAGAAATGAAGAAATTCTCTAAAATTTCAGGTAGAAATTATGCTCCTGTAACGTATTTCGGACATCCAGAAGCAGAAAATGTTATCGTAATTATGGGTTCTGGCGTAGAAACCGTGATTCCAACTTCAGAATTTCTGAATAAAAATGGAGAAAGAACAGGTGTTCTGAAAATCTCGTTGTTTAGACCATTCCCAAATGAAGATTTTATTTCGGTTTTACCAAAATCAGTGAAAAAAATTGCTGTTTTAGACAGAACCAAAGAACCTGGAAGCAATGGTGAACCAATGTATCAAGATGTTCTGGTTTGCCTTACAGAAGCACTCACCAATGGAACTTTAGAAAAAATGCCAAAAATTATTGGTGGTAGATACGGACTTTCGTCTAAAGAATTTACACCAGCTATGGTAAAAGCGGTTTATGATAATTTAAAAACCGAAAATTCTAAAAACCATTTTACGGTAGGGATTACAGATGATGTAAGTTTTACTAGTATTAATGTAGATTATAACTTCAAATTAGATGATTCTGGATGGAACCAAGCGCTGTTTTTCGGTTTGGGAGCAGATGGAACGGTTGGCGCGAATAAAAATTCAATTAAAATTATTGGAGAAAACACGGAACTTTCTGCACAAGGATATTTCGTTTATGATTCTAAAAAATCTGGAGCGAAAACCGTTTCTCACCTTCGTTTCGGGCACGAACCGATTGAGGCGCCTTATTTGATTTCAAAAGCAGATTTCATCGCTTGTCATTTCTTCAAATTTTTAGAAAATGAAGATATGCTCAGTTTTGCTAAAAATGGAGCTAAATTTTTATTGAACTCGCCTTATTCTAAAGATGAGGTTTGGGATAAATTGCCTTACCAAGTTCAGCAACAATTGATTGAAAAAAACATTAAATTTTTCGTTATAGATGCCAATGAAGTTGCCGAAAAAACAGGAATGCGAGGCAGAATTAATACCATTATGCAAACGTGTTTCTTTAAGCTTTCGGGAGTTTTATCAGAAGAAGAAGCAATTAAACAAATCAAAAAAGCGATTGAAAAAACATATATCAAAAAAGGGCAAGCTGTAGTAGACAAAAACTTTGAAGCGGTAGACCAAACTTTGGCGAACTTGTTTGAAGTTAAAATTCCAACTGCGGTAACTGCCGAAAAAGGAGAGGAGCAAACTGTTGACGAAAATGCGCCAGATTTTGTGAAAAATATCACTTACAAAATGATGATTGGCAAAGGTGATGATTTACCTGTAAGTGCTATTCCTGCTGATGGAACGTATCCAAACGGAACTACAAAATGGGAAAAACGTAATATTTCTGAAAAAGTAGCCCATTGGGATTCAGACATCTGTATTCAGTGTGGTAATTGTAGTTTTGTGTGTCCTCATTCTGTAATTCGTTCTAAATTTTATCACAAAGACTTATTGACCGAAGTTCCAGAAGGTTTTCAATCAGCACCAATTAATGCAAGAGGTTTCCCTGAAACCAAGTTCACGCTTCAGGTATATGAAGAAGATTGTACTGGTTGTAAATTATGCTACGAAGCTTGTCCTGTAATCGACCAAGAAAATGAAGAATTGCGTGCGATTAATATTTTACCAAAAAATCCAGACCTTAAAAAACATAGAAAAGTGATTTCTTATTTCGAGAAATTGCCAATTCACGATAAAAATATGGTGAATTATTCCACAGTTCACGGCGTACAATTTTTAGAACCAATGTTTGAGTTTTCTGGAGCTTGTGCAGGTTGTGGAGAAACACCTTACATTAAAGTTCTCACTCAACTTTTCGGTGATAGATTAATGGTAGCTAATGCAACGGGCTGTTCATCTATTTACGGAGGAAATTTACCAACTACACCTTGGAGTTCTAATTCTAAAGGAAAAGGACCGGCTTGGAGCAATTCTCTCTTCGAAGATAATGCCGAATTTGGTCTGGGAATGAGACTTTCAGCGGATAAGCAATTGCAAATGGCTCATTATTACGCCGAAAAATTAAAACCAGAGTTGGGCGAAGATTTTATTAATGAAATTATCCATGCACCTCAAAAATTAGAAAGTCAAATCATCAAACAAAGAGAAAGAGTAGAAATTCTAAAAAATAGATTGCAATTTTCTGAAAATCCAGATGCAAAACATCTCTATTCTTTAGCAGATCACTTGGTTCACCGTGCTGTTTGGCTTATTGGTGGCGATGGTTGGGCTTATGATATTGGAAGTGGAGGTTTAGACCATGCACTTTCTACAGGTAGAAATATCAATGTTTTGGTTTTGGATACCGAAGTTTACAGTAATACAGGTGGACAAAGTTCTAAAGCAACGCCTACAGCTGCTTCTGCGAAATTTGCAACTGCAGGAAAACGTGTTGGCAAAAAAGATTTGGCGATGCAAGCTATTTCTTATGGAAATGTTTACGTAGCAACCGTGGCGATGGGAGCAAATCCTCAACAAACATTATTGGCAATGCGTGAAGCAGAAGCTTATGACGGACCTTCATTAATTCTAGCGTACAGTCATTGTATTGCACACGGAATTGATATGGAAAAAGGTTTGAACCAACAAAAAATGGCTGTAGCAAGTGGTTATTGGCCATTGATTAGATTCAATCCTGTGTTGAGAAAAAACAATAAAAATCCGTTTATCTTAGATTCTATTCGTCCTACAATTCCTTTTGAAGAATATGCGTACAACGAATTGCGTTACCGAGTTCTAAAACAAACGCAACCGCAAGATGCAGAACATTTGATGCAATTGGCACAAGAAATAGTTGACCTAAGATGGAAAACGTATGAAGATATGGCTTCATTAGGAGCCGAAAACTTCCAACCGACTTTTTAAGTTGAAAATTGAAAGTTGAAAATTGAAAATGAAAACCTCCCGAATTTTGGGAGGTTTTTCGTTATTTTGTCTTTTTAGGTTTTTCTTTGGCAAATAAATCTGCGGTGTATTTTTCATAGAGTTCAAAAAGAAACTCCATGCGTTTTGCTTCTGTAGTGAAGGTTTGTTTACTGTAGGCGGAATCTACCGCTTTATCTAGCTCGTTGTGTGCTTTTACTAAAGCTGGTGGCATAGTAAGAGGATTGTATAAATCAGCCAAAGAACTGTTAGGGAAAGAAGCTCTAACATCTAAAACTTTTTGTGCTTTTTCTTCTATCAGTTGTATCTGTTTTTCGGTAGGATTTTCTGGCCAAGGATAGTTATTGTACACAATATCTTTTGAATATCTGTAACGACTTTCTAATCTACCGCAAGTAGTTTTAACCCAAGCCATATGCATGGTTGACATTAAAATTCCAAAATGGAAAAGTTTTGCATCTGGCATTATTAAATTACCATTTGTAGAAATTGTATTTTTATCAATAAAACCCATTGGGATATAATTTCTTCTCTCTGAAGAAACTACTGGGATTACTAGACAAGAATCTGGATTATTGGTTTCTCTAAATAAAGTTGGTGTCATTGCTAATTTCTGCATTGACTTATCTCTACTTGTTAGCCTATCAGCCTTTACTCTATTAACCCTTTCAATAACCAAAGGCATTTTTCTTAATTCATCTGGAGGGCAATCAACCAACCATAAACAGAAACGTTTTTTATTGTTAATAAACTCATCTGAACCAATTAATCTTTTTATGTATTTTTTTGAGTTAGGTTCATTTTTTATAAGAGATTCTAAATCATTTTCTTCAATAATTAATCCTTCACTTTTTGCATAGTAATTACCTTTTAAAATTCTTGGTACATCACACAAAGGTTTAGTTCTTTTAGTTACAAATATATCCTTTGCATCCACTAAATACGGATTTATATTTTTAACTTTTAATTCATGGGCTTCACCTCTAATATCTTCATAATCAAAAATACGTTTATTTAAAATTTCAAAATTTGTAAATCCAATAATTACACAATCAACACCTGCATTCCCCTTTGCTTCATTACTCCATTTAAATGTTCTGTGAGCAAAATGAATTTTAATTGCGTATTTATTAATCATTTGTCCCCATAAAATACTGGTTTGTTCTCCTTGAACAATTGAATTTGTAGAAACAAAAGCTACTTTTATTTTGGTGTTTTGAATATATTTTGCTGCTTTTAAATACCAACCCGTTACATAATCTAAAACTCCACTTCCTTGAATATTATCAAATTCTTTTATAATTTGATTTCTTTGAAATTGACTCATAATATTTGAACCAATGAATGGAGGATTGCCAATAATATAAGAAAGTTCATTTTTAGAAACTACTTCTTCCCAATTTACTTCAAGAGCGTCACCATGCACAATTTTAGCAGATTTTTTTAATGGTAAACGCGCAAAGTATTGTCCGAATTCATTACTAATGAGCATGTTCATTTGGTGGTCGATTAACCACATGGCTACTTCGGCTATTCTTGCAGGAAATTCTTCGTATTCTATACCGCACATCATATCCACATCTAGCCAAATAATATCGCTCACGTCTAAAACGCCTTGTCCGTTTTTATAAGTAGCACGCAGAATTTCTAATTCTAGCAAACGCAGTTCTCTGTAGGTAATCACCAAGAAATTACCACAACCACAAGCTGGATCTAGAAATTTCAGTTGGCTTATTTTTTTATGAAATTCTGGGAGTTTGTTTTTATTGCCTTTGATGCTTTCAAATTCTGCCCAAAGTTCATCTAAAAACAGTGGTTTAATGAGTTTTAAAATATTGGTTTCGCTAGTATAGTGTGCTCCTAAGTTTCTGCGTTCTTTAGGATTCATTACGCTTTGGAACATAGAGCCAAAAATAGCAGGCGAAATTTTACTCCAATCGATGTAACAACAATCGAGCAGTGCCAATCTCATTTTGCTATCAAAACTAGCCATAGGTAGAATTTCTTCAAATAACTTACCGTTTACGTAAGGAAATTCATTCAGTTGTTCGTCTAGATTTTTAAATCTTTTGTCTAGAGGAGTATTGAGAACCTGAAATAGTTCTTGTAGTTTAGAAGCCAAATCACTGCCATCTTCGGCAGTTCTTTGTTCTATATAATCTTGAAACTGTTGTTTATTGAAAATAGTAGTATCTTCTGCAAAGAGACAAAATAAAATCCTTACCAAATATACTTCAAGAGGATGTCCTTCATACCCTATTTCTTCTAATCTGTCATGAAGTTTTCCCATTAATTCTGCCGCTTTTATATTGGCGGGATCTTGTTCTTTATAAGTTTTCTTTTGGTAGCCCAATAAATAACCGAAACTTTGTACATGGTTTACCAATTCGTCTAGGGTAAATTCTAGAGTAGATTGTTCTTCGGTATCATATAATCTAAAAATATGGAAATCAGAGACTAATACATATTTTGGGAGTTCGTTTTGTTTAAGACCATGTGTATAATCTATGGCTTGATTGAAAGCTTTGTCTAGGTTTTTTCCTCGGCTTTTCATTTCTACCAGAATAGTACCTTTCCAGAGCAAATCTATGTAACCGTCTGCTTCAGAAAGTTTTTTTACTCTGTGTTCGAAAGTTCCTATTTTTTTTCTTGTAATCCCAAAAACATCAAAGAATGCATCTAAAAAAGGTTTAGCATCTGCTTCTTCATTGGTTGTATTTTTCCATTCTTTTGAGAATTGTAGCGCTCTACTTTTAATTTCGTTCCAGCTTAATGGCATTATTAATTTTTTTAAGATTTAAAAATACAAAATTTAGGCGTAAATCAAAAATCCCCACCAATTTCTCGGTGAGGATTTAGATAATAATTAAAATTATTTATTTAGATAAAAATAATTTGAGTGCCTTCTCCAGCTGCTCTTGCGTAGAAATCTCCTACGGTTAAGATACCTTCCACTTCTGGAGTTAAGTCTTCTTCTTTTAAATCAAACATTTCAAAAGCCAGTTTACAAACCCAAAGTCTGCAACCAGAAGCTGATAAAATTTCTATAAATTCATCAATTGGCGGAATGTCTAATTTTTCCATTTTAGATTTCATCATTTTGGTAGCAAGAGCTTCCATTCCTGGTAAACCTCCTAACATGGTAGGCATGTGCATTGCAGGATTTCCCACAGTAGCCACATGAATGTCTTTTAGTCTGTCTTTAATTACAGCATCTAGTCCGAAGAAAGTAAAGAAAATTTCTGCTTCCATACCTTCCATTCTCGCACCGTTTGCCAAAATAAAACCTGCGTAAACACTTTCTAAAGTCCCTTTAGAAATGATTACCATTACTTTTTCTATAGGTTTTAGAGATTTATCTAAATCTGCTAATGGATTTTTTAATAATGTAGTTTCCATATTTTTTGTTTTATTTATTGAGGGATTAGGTCTTTAGTATTTGAAAAAAAATCAATTTACTAATCCCTTCATCCTAATTCCTAAATCCTTTTTAAATACAAGATTTTGGTTTAGAAATTCCTGCCAATCTACTAGAGATTTTTAGTGGTCCTTTTGGGAACAATTCATAGAATTCTTTAATATCTACTACTCCAGATTTTCCCACGCCTCTTATGGTTAATGCTACATCTTTTTTCTGTTGGTCTCTTAAATATTCTAACACGTCGAAATGTCTGTTTCCTAATTCTAAACCGTCTTCTTTAGCCATTTCTTTAGCTACTTCGTGATTCCATTGGTTCATGTCTGTAAGGTATCCCTCGTCGTTTACATTGATTGTAAAACCTGCATAAGTTTTTTCCATTTTGATAATATTTTTTTGTTAATTTTTTTTAAATTTTAGAAATTCACCGTTCACAGCCCAGCGAATTCACTATTCACTTTTATACTGTTTCTTTGTCAAACTTCTTTCCTGCTCTGCTCATTGTAGGCGTTACGAAAGGTATTTTTCTAGCTGGAAGAAGCATATTCCAATACACCCATTTGAAAGCCATTTTTCCGAAGTGGTTGAAAGCACTTTCTTCTAATAAATTAAGTGGACCGATTCCAGCAAATGGGAATTTTCCTTTTAATGGTTCTACATCATAATTGAAGTCAATCAATAATGCTTTTCCTTTTCCTGTTTCTATGAAACAATTGGCATGACCGTCAAATTCTGGATTAAGTGGTTTTCCTTCTATATATTTTAGAATATTTTCAGTAAGAATTTCGGCTTCGAAATGTGCTACAGAACCAGCCTTAGAAGCAGGAACATTCGTAGCATCACCGATTACGAAGATGTTTTCTTTTACTTTACTTTGTAAGGTATTTTTATCAGTAGGAACATAGTTTAGATCATCTCCAAAACCTGAACGAAGAATACATTCATCTCCCATATTGGTAGGTATGGTTACTAATAAGTCAAAATCTACCACTTCGCCACCGTAATCGAACATTTTTCCGTTTTCTCCTTCTATATGTTCTACTGCGAAATCTGGAACAATTTTTATATTTTTTTCCTCTAATAAATAATTGAGCGTTTCAGTAGTTTTAGGCTTTGTAAATGCGCCAGAAAGTGGAGTAACGTAAGAAATTTCTACTTTGTCTCTCATTCCTTTTTTGGTGAAGTAATCATCTGCTAAAAAAGCAAATTCTAGCGGAGCAACAGGACATTTTATTGGCATTTCAGTAATGTGAACTACTAATTTTCCTCCTGGCCAAGTTTCTAATTTTTTAGCCAAAGCACAACTTCCCTCGAAAGTATAGAAATCGAAAATATTTTTTTGCCAAGTGTCTCCTTTCATTCCCGGAACTTCTTCTGGAGCGATTTTACAACCTGTAGCAATGATGAGAATGTCATATTTTACATTTCTTCCGTTTTCTAAAATAACGGTATCTGTATCTTTATCTATTCTGTCGATTTTTTCACGAATAAGTTGAATTCCTTTTGGTAAAAATTCATCAATCGTTCTTTTAACATCTTCTGGTTGATAGGTTCCAAAAGGAATAAATAAAAATCCTGGCTGATAGTAATGAGACTTAAATTGGTCTACCAAAGTAATTTGCCAATCTTTTTTATTCAGTTTTTTTACTAGGTGATTCGCCATCATGGTTCCGGCGGTTCCTGCTCCTAAGATTACTAAATTTTTCATATTTTCTAAGTTTATAAGAATGAGTTATTCTTAATTTTCTTGTACAAATTTACATCAGCGCAAAATGGACTTGTGTAACTTATATTACACAACCTCAATGACTTTTGTCATTAAAATCGAAATAAAATCCGTTATTTTTATTTGACTTAAATTTGTAAAAAATTTGAAAATGTACTTAGAAAAAGAGATAGAGTTCATCCTTACTTTAGACCAACTTAAAAATGTAATCCGTAGAAATTTTAATCATGACAATTCCCGTAGAGAAAATACAGCAGAACATTCTTGGCAAGTGATTGTTTTTGCACAGATTCTCTTTCCTTATGCTCGAAACAAAGAAAAAATAGATTTAGGAAGAGTGATTAAGATGCTTTCTATCCATGATGTGGTAGAAATAGATGCAGGAGATACTTTTTTCTATGATGAAAAAGCAAATGAAGGAAAATTCGAGCGTGAATTGGCTTCTGCTGAAAGAATTTTTGGAATTTTAGCAGAACCTATGAAATCAGAATTTATGAACCTTTGGTTAGAATTCGAAGCTGGAGAAACAGAAACCGCCATTTTTGCAAGTGCTGTAGACAGAATGATTCCTTTTGTGATGAATTGTTTTAACAATGGTTTAAGTTGGATAGAAGCTGGAGTAGAGTTCGAGAAGGTGCAAAAAATGCTTCGTCCGAGAATAGAATTGGCTTCAGAAGATATGCTCGATACCTTTGATGTGTTGATTAGAAAGGCTTTTGACGAAGGGAAACTTTTATAGCAGTTATTCAATAAATTTCTTTATTTTCGCATCCCGGAGATTAACGATTAATTATTTAAAAATGAATAAAATTCCTAGCGTAGATTTACGCGATTTTCTTTCGGGAGACGAAACAAGAAAACAAAAATTTGTAAACGAAATTGGTAAAGCATACGAAGAAATAGGTTTCGTAGCGCTAAAAGGTCATTTCTTAGACCAAAATTTAGTAGACCAATTGTACGCCGAAATCAAAAACTTCTTTAGCCTTCCTGTAGAAGTAAAATCAAAATACGAAATTCCTGGAATTGGCGGTCAAAGAGGTTATGTAGGCTTCGGAAAAGAAACTGCAAAAGGCTTCAAAGCAGCTGATTTAAAAGAGTTTTGGCATTTCGGACAATATTTACCAGAAGGTTCTAAATATTTAGCAGAATATCCAGAAAATGTAGAAGTTGCAGAAGCGCCAGAATTTAACAAAGTAGGAAAAGAAGCCTATAAAATGTTAGAAAAAACTGGAATTTATGTATTGAGAGCTTTAGCATTATATGTAGGTTTAGATGAGTTTTATTTCGATAAATTCGTAGCAGAAGGAAACAGTATTCTTAGACCAATTCACTATCCACCGATTACGGAAGAGCCAAAAGATGCAGTAAGAGCAGCAGCTCATGGTGATATCAATTTAATCACTCTTTTAATGGGAGCTCACGGAAAAGGTTTACAAGTGAGAGACCACGAAGGAAATTGGGTAGATGCAATTGCGCAACCAGACGAATTGATGATTAATGTAGGCGATATGCTTTCTAGACATACCAATAATAAACTGAAATCTACGATTCACCAAGTGGTAAATCCAGAGAGAGAATTATGGGGAACTTCTAGATATTCTATTCCGTTTTTCATGCATCCAGTAAGCGAAATGCCGTTAAACTGTTTAGAAAATTGTATTGACGAAGACCATCCTAAATTATACGAAGACACCACTGCTGGAGAATTCTTGCACGAAAGATTAGTAGAATTAGGATTGATTAAATAAAATTTAATAAAATCTTAGATTTAAAAATCATTGGTCATCAACTTTTATTTAATTTAATCGCAAAGTTTTTCAAATTTAAAATAAACCATTTAAGAAAGCAAAGGTAAATTCGCTAGCGAATTGATGAAGCGTTCGCTTAAAAAACGAATTAATTCGTTAAACTTTGCTCACTAAAATAATGAGCAAGTTTTTATTAAACCTTTGCGTTTCAAAAAAATAAATAATAAAATTTAAAAATCGAACCTTTTTTAAGGTTCGATTTTTTCTTTTTTAAAGGCAAAAATCAAATAAATAATTCCGAAAATAATGGTGAGAAAAACCAAGAAAACTTGCCAATCTAATTTCTGTAAAATCACACCGCTGAAACTTCCTAAAGTACTTGCACCAATGTAATAGAGCAGCAAATAAAACGCAATGGTTACCGTTCTTTTTTCTTTTGAAAAATTCCCCACTGATTTACTGCAAACGGTATGCGCTACAAAAAAACTATACGTGAAAACGGCTAATCCTACAATCACAGCTATCGTATTTTGTAGGAAAAAGAAGAGAATTCCTAGAATTCCTACTAAACTCATGGTTTTTAAAACATTTTCAGAATTTTTGAGTTTTCTTTCCCAAAAACTGACATTCATAGAACCAAAAACGCCAGAAATATAGAGTACGTAAACATAAGAAATCCAACTTCTGGAAATGTTAAATGGCGCTTTGACCAAGAAAAAAGCCATGTAATTGTACAAACTTACAAAAGTGCCCAGCAAAAGAAATCCTGTTATGTAATAAGGCAATAATTTGGGATGCGTGATGAGTTTGAAATTTGGTTCTATTAAAGTTTTAAAAGATTCTTTTTTTGGTTTGAAGTTTTGTGATTTAGGAGCGAGTATAAAAAATAAAATCGCAAAAATAAGACACCAAATTCCAATAAATTCTGACGCAAATTGCCAAGATTTATAATGCGAGACTTGAGAAGAAATCACTCTTCCTATCATTCCGCCCACTGCATTTCCTGCGATATAAAACCCTGTAATTCTCAATTTTCTGTTTTCTGAAACTTCTTCTGCGATGTAAGCCAAACAAACAGAAGTAGCACCCGAAAGCAAAAATCCTTTCAAGAAATTGAGTGCAATCAACACGTTGAAATTTTCAGAAAATGATGAGGTAAAAGCTAAAACTGCCGATGCAAATAAACAATATCCGATGACTTTTTTTCGGCTGTATCGGTCTGCTACGAAAGTGGAAGTGATTAAACCAAGAGCCATTCCCAAAGTCGCCGAAGAGACTGCAAAACTGCTTTTGGCTTTATTGATTTTGAAGTATTCTACCAAATCAGGAAGCAATGCCTGATAATAATACAACAATCCAAAACATGACAATCCCGCCAAAAATACTGCAATAGCAATTTGTAAATCACGATTTTTGATGGTATTTGATTTCATATTAATGTTCATGCAGATTTTAGTAATCATGCATATTATTGGAAAAATTAATCTGCCCAATTCGCTCAATCAGCGAGAGTTTTCAATTTTTCATTATTAAATTCTCTCCAGTTCGTCTTTAGAAATTTGCGTTTTAAAAAGTCCGTAATTCACGGTTACTTTTCCGTTTTTGTGAATGGTTTCTATGGTTCCCACAGATGTAGAACCCGCAATACGTACACGTTGACCAACTTTCATCCAAACTGCGCGTTCTTTCTTGGTTTTTTCTTCCAATTTTTGGTTGGTTTCTGCAATTTGAACTTGTATATTTTCTTTTTTCAGTTGTTGTTCTACTTTTCGTTTGGTGACTTTCAGTTTCTCAGATTCTGCTTTGTCTGAACCGAGTTTTCGGAATTTTTCCTGCTCCAGAATTTTTACAAAATCTTTTACGATATCTTTTCTGGATTTTCCTTTCAGATAACCATCAATAAAGGCTTCTATCTTATTTCCGAACTGTAATTTTCGGTGTTCTTCTTCATATAATTTTTGGAAATTATACAGTTTTTGTTGAAGTTGCTCATTCAGTTTTTGCAGATTTTCGCGTTTATCTTCTACCGATTCTTTTTGCTCGACAAGGTTAGATTTCAGTTTTTCAACCTCAAATTTTTCTTGTTGCAATTTCACGATGGTTTTATCGAGATTTACCACGTCTTTTTCTACTTTAGAACGAGCATTTTTAATGATAAATCTTGGAATTCTATTTTTTTCTGCCACTTCAAAAGTGAAAGAACTTCCAGCTTGTCCCACTTCTAATTTGTACAAAGGTTCCAATGAATATTCATCGAAAAGCATCGCCGCATTCGTTGCATTTGGCAATTGTTCTACCACCAATTTAATGTTGGTGTAATGCGTGGTAATAATCGCGAAAGATTTTTTTTCATAGAAAAATTCCAGAAAACTTTCTGCTAAAGCGCCACCCAATTCTGGGTCAGAACCCGTCCCGAATTCATCAATCAAAAGCAAAGTATTATCATCAGCTTCTCTGATAATTCCAGACATTTTTTTGAGTCGAGAACTGTACGTAGAAAGGTGATTTTCAATCGATTGATTGTCACCAATATCCGTTCTGATTTTTTCAAAAAAGAACATTTCAGATTTCGGATGTACAGGCACCAAAATTCCGCTCTGAATCATCAATTGAAGCAAACCAACGGTTTTCAGTGTGATAGATTTTCCACCAGCATTTGGTCCAGAAATACAGAGAATTCGGTTATGCTCTGTCAAAGTCAATGTTTGCGGATAGATTTCCTTTTTTTCTTCTCGGTTTCTCAATAAAAGTAACGGGTGAAATGCGTTGACCAATCTCATAGTTTTATGACGATTGATTTTCGGCAAAACGCCACCAATTTTTTCTGCAAATTTGGCTTTTGCTCTCGTAATATCTAAATCGAATATATATTTTTGATATTCTTCTAATTCTGGAGCGAAAATGGCAATTTCTGCCGTAAGTTTTCGCAGAATTTTATCCACTTCTTTCTTTTCTTCTTCTTCCGCTTCACGAAGTTTAAAATAATGTCTAGAAACACTTTCTGGCTGAATGTAAGTGATAGAACCTGTTTTAGAAACGCCTAAAACTCTACCAGGAACACGTTTTTTGAAGCCAGATTTTACTGCCAAAACTCTTTGGTCATCAATCACCGTTTCTTTAATTTCATCTAAAAAATCGGTTGAAGAAAGGTGAGAAAGCGTTTTGCTAAAATTCTCTTGAATGTGTTTTTTGGCGTGCTGAATTTCGGTTCTCAAAGATTTTAAAATGGGTGAAGCTTCAGATTTTACTTCACCAAAACGATTAAAAACTTTGTCGATTTTATCTACAATTTCCTTCTTGAAATCCAATTGCATCACTTCTTCCAGCAAAATAGGGAAGGTTTCGGAAAGCACGGGAAAGAATTTCTGCAATTTCCCGATTTGTTCCGTAAGGTTTTTAATCTTGATAAAAGCAGCGTTTTCTAACCTGAAATTTTCGATATGCATTACCTTGAGTTCTGCTTCTATATCTTCGTATTCACTAAACGGAATTGCGTTTGAACTCTCGTAACTCGTGAGATATTCGGCAGTTTTTTTCAAAGTAATTTCTGCTTCATCTATTTTTAAAAGTTTTAGATGAAGGATTTTTTCTGCCACTTTTGGAGAATACGCATAAGGAGAAATTTCCGCGAGCAATTTCGGGAATTCTAATTCTTGTAAATTTTCTTTGGTTACTTGCACAATGCAAAGATAATGTAAAGTCGTTGAATTGTAAAGTTGTAAAATCGTTCCGATGATTTTTGTAAATTTGAGGAAATGAATTTTATGAAAAAACTAATAGCGATTTTTATGGTTTTGGGATTGGTCTCATGTAAAACAAATAAAATTAATAATGAAAATATTTCTTTTTTAAATGAATTTAGAACTATAAAGTTAGATACATTAAAATATATTGATGTTGATTATTTTGCAAAAGAAAATATTGTAAAAAAATTGAAATCTGAATATAATAATCTTTATCCCACAAATTATTTATTATCTCAATCAATAGAAACGCCGATTGAAGCAATTGTAAAATTTAAACTTGATAAAAATAATTGGGGATTAATTATAAAAGGAAGAGGAGAAAAAAAAATTAATACGTGTAATTTTCTATTATATAATAAAAAACTAAAGAAAATAACATCTTTTCTTGAAATATTAAATTCTACAAAAACTGATGAGTATTATTTCTTAAAAAAAGGGACAATTTTTAAGCCAGATTCTAATAATATTATTGGTACATATTCTTATGAAAGTATTTTTTTAGATGACAAAAATAATATTTATAAAGATTTTTATATAATTAAGTTATTACCTACAGAAATTAATATTGTTAAATTATCTGGTAAAGAATTAAAAAATTACCAAAGGTTTTTTGAAAATAAATAAAAAAATGACTTAATTCAAAATATATACATTGAAAATCAAAAGTCTAAATAAAACTATGAAAAAACTAATAGCGATTTTTACTGTTTTAAGTTTGATTTCTTGTGGAAATACTTTTCCTGAAAAGCAAAGTTTTGATAAAATAAATTCTATCGAAATTGAAAACATTCAGATAAAGAAAAATTTGAATGATTCAATAGTTGTAGATTTTAGTAAAAATGATATTGAAAATTTCGTAAATGAGATTAATTCTTCAAATAAGTTAGAGTTAAGAAAAGCAATTCCAAATTATTGGATTTTTGTGAAATTTAAGAATGGAAATGAGCGTAAATTTAAATTAACTGATACTTATATTGGAGAAAATGATTGGTATATGAAGACTAGAAAAACTAACTTTTTTCAAAATATATACATTGAAAATCAAAAGTCTAAATAATAAAACTATGAAAAAACTAATAGCAATTTTTATTGTTTTAAGTTTAATTTCTTGTAAAAAAGAAGTTCCAAAAACTGAAATTAAAAAACAAAAAGTACCAGAAATGAAAGTTTGGGTAAGTAAAAATCAAAAATTTTTAGACCAATTTAAAACTGTAGATTTTGATACGCTTAAAGTATTTTCAGCGGAAGATATTTATGATGAGAAATTTGAGTATAAAGGAAAATTATTAAATATTGCTGATTCAATATTTTTTCCAAAAGAAATTTCAATTTTTGATATGAATAAAGTTGATGCTTATGCGGTATATAAATTTGATATAGACAAAAATAATTTAGGATTAATTGCAAGGGTTGGTGGAGAATATGATGCTTCTTCTGTGAAATTTTTTAACTATAACAAGCAAAAAGAAATAATAACAGATTATAGGCAATTAGCAGATTTTGGTGGAGATGCAGGTGATATTTGGGAAACAAAATCATGGATTTTTAAAAACAATCAGCTATTCAATTTTTTTGTTTGGGAAAAATTTGAGCATGATAACTCGGTAGACGAAGAACCTAAATTGCCAAGTTATAAAGAAAATCATTACTTTCTATTACAATTCAATAATGGAAAATTAGACACAATTAGTAAAAATAATAAACAATTAGAAAAACAATTTTCTAAAATTATTAAGAAAGAAAGTTTGTAGTTTTTGCAAAAAAATGCAACTTTACAACCCAACAAATTCACAACTTTACAACAAATCATGACTTGGACAGAGATTCTTGCCCCAATAAAAAATACTGAATATTTTGAAACGCTTTGGCAAAAAGTGAAAAATGAATATGCTACCACAAAATGTTTTCCGCCAAAAAATCAGATTTTCCGAGCGATTGAACTTACGCCTTTTGATGAGGTAGAAGTGGTGATTATTGGTCAAGATCCGTATCATAATGATTTTCAGGCAAATGGTTTGTGTTTTTCGGTTTCTGATTTGGTAAAAGCGCCGCCTTCTCTCAAAAATATTTTTACAGAACTGAAAGAAGATTTGGGAATTGAAAAAACCTCCAATGAATTGGATTCTTGGGCGAAACAAGGTGTTTTATTGCTCAATGCTACTTTAACAGTTCGTGCGCATGAACCGAATTCTCACAAAGATTTGGGCTGGGAAAAATTCACAGATTTTATCATCAAAGAAATTTCTGAAAAGAAAGAAAATGTGGTTTTTGTTTTGTGGGGCGCATTTGCACAAAAAAAAGCTTCGCTCATAGATGAAACGAAGCATTTTATTATTCAGTCGGCGCATCCTTCTCCGTTTTCGGTGTACAGAGGTTTCTACGGAAGCAGACCTTTTTCTAAAATTAATGAATATCTGATTTCTAAAAATAAGAAACCGATAAACTGGTAGTGAATTTTATAAGTTACCGTTCTTTTGCGTGAGCGATTGCAGTGGAAATCCTTTTTAAAATTTTTTGTTATGGCAACCCTTTTTGCGTTTTGAACGCAGAAAGGGTTTAAGCTCTGGGAAAAATTTTAAAAAGATTGTAACGGAAAGCGCGGTCTTTTTTCGGTTGTTGGCAAAAGTTTTGGCGAAAAAGACACGCGCAAAAATTATTCTACTTTAATATCTACCACGTATTTTCCTTTCAGTTTTTCAAAGTTTACTTCTGTAGAATTGGCAGGATAAAAATTAACAAGCGTGTATTTGTGACCATTAAAAACGAAAGAATTTTTAAGGTTTTTTCCAGCATCATCTATTGTAGAAACGATGAATTTTCTAGGTCTAGAATGCACACTCATCACTTCTATTTCTGCAGAAGCATAACCTGCCCAAACACAACGAGCGTTCATAGGACATCTGTTGTCTTCGGTCACTTTATTGAAGGTGATGTTTACTTTTTCATTTTCTAAAAATATATTTTGTTTTTCTATCAAACGAGTAACGCCAGATTCTGGTTTTTCTGTAGGATAGGTAGAATTTACTTCTTGAGAGCTGGTTACAGGCATTTTCATTTCTGTAGATTTTTGTTGACAAGTGCATTGAGTTACCAAAAAGGTAGCTGCTGCTAATATTAAGAATTTAGTGTTCATGTTTTTAAGAATTGAAGATGTTAATAAGTACTACCAAAAACATTGCCAATCCTACCATAAGATTAAAACCCGTTCCGTAGATGAAGCCAATGAAAGCACCTTTTGTAGCTTTGAGTGCTTTTTGTTTGTCGTTTCTGTCATGCAAGAGTTCTCCTAAAAAAACACCTAATAACATACCAATAAGAAAACCAAGTGGTGGAAAAAATAAACCTACAATCGTCCCGATGAAACCTCCATATTTTCCGTAATTGCTGCCACCATATTTCTCGGTGGTTTTGATGGGTATAATGTAATTAAGCACCAATGAGATGAGTGTTAAAATCCCAAAAATGACAATATACCAAATAGAAAAATCTGGATTTGCGCCGTATTTGTAAAGAATTAATCCTACAAAACTCACCGCTAATCCTGGTAAAACAGGCAAGAAAGTTCCTAGAATTCCTATTGCTATGATGATAAGTGAGACAATGGTAATAATATTTTGTTCCATAAATCCTTAATTAGTTTGGTTAAAAGTAATAAATAAAAGCAAATTCCCAATGATATTTTTTATTTTTGCGTAAATTTAGCTTTATGGGATTATTAAGAAAATGGAGTTTAGAAATTGGTCAGTTTGTAAAAGAAAATTTTACAGAAGAATTGACTTTGCCGGCTACTATTGGATTTAAAATCCTTTTTTTATGCTTGGTTTTTATCGTTATTGATTTTATTTCAGTAATGTTTTGGAAATTATTTTCTAGGTTTTTGGTCAATGTTTTTAAAAGTAAACCCATTCTAAAAGAAGCATATAAACAAAAAGCTTGGCGTTCTATTGGTCATTTTTTCTCTTTGTTTTTTGTTTACCTTATATATGATGAAATTTTTGCGGTTATTCACCCAAAAACACATATTTATGTAGGAAGATTAATCGTTTTCGGGCAAGTGATGGTCATCGCTTTCTTGGCTTATCGTTTCGCCAAAGCTTTAGAAAATTATTACATTCAAAATAAAGATAATTATAGAATAACTGCTATTAAAGCGCTTTCTGAAACCATTAGAATTTTTGGAACTGTTGTTTTTTCATTAATAGGAATTTTTGTAATTTTTGGAATCAGCCTTAATACGGTAATTACCTTTTTAGGAGCAATTACAGCGGTTATTCTATTGGTTTTCAGGGATACCATTTTAGGATTTGTGACAGGAATTCATGTTTCTACTTCTAAAAATCTTAAAATTGGCGATTGGATTGGAATTCCGAAGTATAATATCGAAGGAAATATTCAAGATATCAACTTATTGACGACTAAAATTGTCAATTTTGACAAAACTATTTCCACAATTCCTACCTACGATTTGCTTTCTACGGAAATCAGAAATCACCAAGTAATGTACGAAGGTAGTAGCCGAAGAATTAAGCGTTCGATTTATTTTAATATCAAGTCTTTCAAATTTGTGGATGATGAATTCTATGAAAAAGTAAAAGACATCAACTTGATTTCTGAATATTTGGATAGAAAACTTCGCGAAATTGCAGAAAGCAAGAAGAATATTCCACATGCTGAAAGAATTATCAATGGTCAACAGTTAACCAACATCGGACTTTTTAGAAATTATGTATTGAATTACCTCAAAAATAATCCAAAAGTAGATCAAGACGAAATCGTTTTGGTTCGTCAGTTAGAAATTTCTCCTCAAGGAATGCCTTTAGAAATTTATTGTTTTGCCAACAAAGCAGAATTGGTAGATTACGAAAGAATTCAGGCAGATATTTTTGACCATATTCTTACCGCAGCACAAGAATTTGACCTTGAGATCATGCAAGTAGCAAAAGCATAAGTCAAAGAGCCAATTAAAAAGTAAAAAGAACCAAGTATTAAATTACCAACAACAGAAAATGACAAAATTATCAGTAAATATCAATAAAATTGCGACCATCAGAAATGCAAGAGGCGCAGAAACTCCTAGTGTAACCGAAGCCGCAATTAAAATCCTAGAATTTGGCGGACAAGGAATTACCATTCATCCAAGACCAGACGAAAGACATATCACCAGAAAAGATGTGTACGATTTGAAACCTTTGGTTTACACAGAATTTAATATCGAAGGAAATCCTCATCGTCCTTTTATTAATATGGTTTTAGAAGTAAAACCAGAGCAAGTTACCTTGGTTCCAGATGCAGATGATGCCATCACTTCTAACCAAGGTTGGGATTGCGAGAAAAATCTAGATTTTTTAAAATCTGTGATTGCAGAATTTAAAAATGCAGGAATTAGAACGTCTATTTTTCTTGACCCAAATCCAGAAATGGTGAAATTTGCGGCAGAAACAGGAACAGACAGAATAGAACTTTATACCGAAGCTTACGCCAGAAATTACGAAACCGACAAAGAAACTGCCATAAAACCGTATTACGAAACCGCTTTAGAAGCTACAAAATATGGTTTGGGAATTAATGCAGGTCATGATTTGAGTTTAGATAATTTGAAATATTTCGCAGATAATATACCGAATTTGTTAGAAGTTTCTATTGGACACGCTTTAATTTCTGAAGCATTGTATTTGGGTTTAGAAAACACCATTCAAGCGTATTTAAAGAGATTGGCGAAATGGTAAATTCAATTGAAAGTTGATAGTTGAGAATTGAAAATTTTAAATCTGCTGAAACAGCAAAATCAGCGAGAAAAATTGTATTCTAACGATTGATTTTTCTTTGCGAGTTTTAGAAATAAATAAAAAATTCTGCGCACTTTGCGTGAAAAAAATATGCAAATTTTACATTCAAAAATATACGGACAAGAAAAAAACGGAACGCCATTGCTCGTTTTTCACGGACTTTTCGGGATGCTAGACAATTGGGGAAGTTTCGGAAAAGAGTTTGGAGAATTGTTTCCAACTCATTTGATTGACTTAAGAAATCATGGAAAAAGTTTTCATTCAGATGAGATGAATCATCAAGTTTTGGCAGATGATATTCTCAATTATATGAATTTTCATGGCATCGAAAAAGCCAATCTTCTCGGGCATTCTCTCGGTGGAAAAGCCGTGATGACTTTTGCGATTTCTTATCCAGAAAAAGTGGAAAAACTGATTGTAGCAGATATCGCTCCAAAAGCGTATCCTCCTCATCATCAAGGAATTATCAAAGCACTTCAATCGGTAAATTTCGATGAAGTAAAATCAAGACAAGACGTGGAAAACGTTTTGGCTCAGTACATTCCAGAGAAATTTGTGATTCAGTTTTTGACTAAAAACTTGTATTGGACGGAAGATAAAAAACTCAATTGGCGTTTTAACATCAATACTTTGGCGGAAAAATACAATGATTTCGTTGCCAATGCCATAAAATTTGGAAAATTCGAGGGCGAAACTTTGTTTTTAGCAGGTGCAAAATCTCATTATATCCTTCCGCAAGATGAATTATTGATGCGCCAACAGTTCCCAAAATATCAATTGGTTTCTATTGCTAATGCAGGACACTGGCTTCAAGCCGAAAATCCAAAAGATTTTAATCAAGCGGTAAAAGAGTTTTTAGCTTAATCCACTGTTGCTTTTACAAATTTCGAATTATAAGCATTCCCCAAAATACAATTGGTGGTAATGCCGAAATTGTAATCGCCAGCTTTTAGGTTTTGCGTGTTGATTTTAATCTGCGTTTTGAAACTTTCTCCAGGTTTTAAAACGGTTGGCATTTTTTCAATTTCTGTAGGAATATCCGTTGTTTCTCTGTGCGCCAAAAATACAGCAGTAATGGTCACTGGAATTTCAGGATGATTGAAATTTACCACGTTTTTTGTAGGATTATAAATCGTAATCGGAATAATTTGATTGTTTTTGAGTTGTTCAGATGGAAGCTCAAATTCTATTTTTAAACGGTTGGGTGTTTGGAAATGTTCTACATAAAAACCATTAAAGCTAATGTGTTCTTTATCTAATAATTTTATCGCTTTTGGAGATTCTGGTTTTTCTACAAAAACTCTTTTTCCAAAATAGTTTTGTTCTCTTTGCCAAATGTCAAATTGTGTTTTTTTAACATTTAAAGAACCTAGAGTAGAAGATTCATTTCCTGTAAAATAGTTGTACAAAGAAGTCGATTGGAATGAACCGGTAAATAAAACGGGAGTTTTTCCTATTTTTTTAGCTAAAGCCTCATATTTTTGTTTTTTGCCAGTAAATTCTAAAGTTTTAGGAAGAAGGTTTGTTAAAATAACTACTCTAGCGAGAAAAACTAAAAATATAGAACCCAAAACATACGTGCGCACATATTTTTTCCAAGATGGCTTTTCTTTGATAAATTGTAAGAATAAAATTAACATCGGAATAGAGGCAATTACTGTCCAATGTGGCTCTACATGTCCTCTAAGACTCGTTAAAGCAAAGAAAACCAAGAAACCTACACTTACAAAATAATAGGCTTTTTCTTGAAGATTTTGGTATTTATTTTTAAAAAGTAAAATAACAAAAGGAATTAATATAAACGGATTGAAAACCGCAAATTGGTTGGGTAGATATTCTAGAAAATAAATAAATTCAAAATCTTCTGAACGATCTACCAAGTGATACTGAAACGTAGGGAAATTATGCTCAATATGCCACATTAAATGTGGAATCATCAATAAAGAAGTTATAATTCCAGCAAGATAAATATAAGGTTTTGTCAGCATTTTTAAGTTAGAAATCACCACGAAAAACACCAATAAAACAGCTTGATATTTACTGTAAAAAAGCAATGCAACAGAAATTCCTAGTAAAACTGCATTCCAAAAATTTTGTTTTTCGGTAAATCTTTTATACAAAATAAAAAATATTGTCCCGAAAAATAGCAAAGGAACATCTGGTGTGGTGATGAAGGAATAAGCATTCATCATGACTAAACCTAATGACAGAATGATAAATTCATTTACATAAGAAGCTTTGTCTTTCGGTAAAAGGTATTTCCAAATGAGAAATAAATTTCCAGAAAATAGTAAAACGGTTAAAAATCTTACTCCCAGATTTCCATTAAAAAAAAGTTGAGAAATCTTAATCACCAATGCTACCATCGGTGGATGATCATAATATCCCCAGTCTAAATCTCTCGCATATTGGTAATAATAGGCTTCGTCTAAAGTAATTTCGGTAAAAAATGCCTGTAAAAGATTGATGAAAGTAATAATGAGTATGAAAAGATAAATTTTTTTAGATGAAGTTTTAGGGGTTTCAGACATTCCTTTTTTTTGCAAAAATAACAAACTTTATCATCAAAATTCAAACATTAATTGTTTAAGTTAACATAATTCTTTATAACTTTATTATTTGTATGTTTGGGTAAATTTTTATTCAAAAATTTACAATTAAAATTTACAAGAATTGGATTAATTGTTTTTGCAATTATAAATGTTATTTTTGCAAGGAATATTTTCCAAAATCATCCATCATCTAACATCCATCACCCTTCATAAAAATGATATTAGTTACAGGTGCAACAGGAATCCTCGGAAGAGTAATCGTTTTAGAACTGCTAAAACGTGGCAAAACAGTACGCGCTACAAAAAGAAAATCCAGCAATCTGCAGGAGGTTAGAAAATCATTTCAATTTTATACAGAAACTCCTAATGAATATTTTGATTCCATAGAATGGATAGAAGTAGATTTTGAAGATATTCATTCGCTACAAAACGCCTTAAATGGAGTAGAAGAGGTTTATCATTGTGCCGCTAAAGTGAGTTTTCATCCTAAAGATGAAAAAGAAATGTATCAAACGAATATTGAATGCACCAAACAACTTCTGTTTGCTTGTCAAAATTCTTCGGTGAAGAAATTCCTTTTTGTAAGTTCTATCGCAGTTTTAGATGGATTGAATGAAAACGGAGAATTAGACGAAAGTTCTGATTTTAACCCGAAAATCGACCATTCTGCGTATGCAATTTCTAAACATTTTTCGGAAATGGAAGTTTGGCGTGCATCAGCAGAAGGTTTAAACACGGTAATTGTAAATCCGGGAATCATCATCGGTAGCGGAAATTGGAAAGAAAGCAGTGGAACTTTATTCAAAGAATTGGGAGAGAATGCCTATACATTTTCTGGAGGAACTTCTTACGTAGATGTTCGAGATGTGGCTCAGATTTCCATTGAATTGATGGAAAAAAATATTTTTGGCGAAAGATTTATCTTAATTTCTGAAAATAAAAAATACCAAGACGTTGCCAATTTTATCAAACAAAAGTTAGGAAAACAAGGAGTAAAACTTGTTCCAAATGGTTTGTTGAAAACGGGAGTTTTCTTAAATTCAATTTTAGGTTGGCTTATTTCTCCACTGAAAATGGCGAATAAAGTAAACGTACAATCGGTTACCGAATTCAATAAAATATCAAATAAAAAAATCAAAGAAAAGCTCAATTATCAGTTCATTCCACTGGAAGAAAGTTTAGCTTTTCATGTAGAAAATTATAAAAAAGAAAGGAAGTAGGAAGTTAGAAGCTGGAAGTCCGAAGATTTGAAAATCTTTGATTTTAACTTTGTCTAACTATGCAAATTCGCTTTAGCGAATTCTTAAAATATTTTCAAAGAATTATAAAAAAATCTTTGCGTTTTAAAAAAAATATGGAAAATCAATTTTTAGGAAATCAGCATTTCAATATATCTAATCAAGTGGTTTCTGCAACTTGTCCATCCAACATTGCGTTAATCAAATATTGGGGAAAATATGCCAACCAAATTCCTGCAAATCCAAGTATTTCATATACTTTGAATCATTGCAACACCCAAACTTCAATGGAGTTTTTGGCAAACGAACCATTTTCTGTTCAGACTTTTTTGGCAGGAAATGAAGAACTAAAATTTGCAGAAAAAATCGAAAAATATTTTAAAAATATTGAACAATATTTGCCTTGGATTCTCAAAGGGAAATACGTTATTAAAACTGAAAATACATTTCCGCACAGTTCAGGAATTGCAAGCTCTGCTTCTGGTTTTGGAGCGATTGCAAGTTGTTTGATGAGCTTAGATGAGATTTTCTCTACTGACAACCATCAACCATCAACCATCAACCAAAAAGCTTCTTTTTTAGCAAGACTAGGTTCTGGAAGTGCTTGCAGAAGTTTGTATAACGGTCTTGTAGTTTGGGGAAAAACGGATGAAGTGGAAGGAAGTTCTGATTTATACGCGGTAAAATATCCCGATGAAGAAATTCATCCGATTTTTAAGAATTTCAATGATTGGGTTTTACTCATTCACGAAGGCGAAAAATCGGTAAGTTCTACTGTTGGTCACGGTTTGATGAATACCAATCCTTATGCAGAAAGACGTTTCCAAGAGGCGAGAGATAATTTTGTTCCATTAAAAGAGATTTTAAAAACAGGAAATCTTGAAAAATTTATCACACTCGTAGAACACGAAGCATTGACGCTTCATGCGATGATGATGATGAGCGAACCGGCTTTTATTTTGATGAAAACAGGAACGTTGGAAGTCATTAATAAACTTTGGAGTTTCCGTAAAGAAACAGAGCATCCATTATTTTTTACGCTAGATGCTGGTGCAAATGTTCACTTGCTTTTCCCAGAAAACGAAAGTTCTGATGCTATCAAAAATTTCATAGAAACAGAATTATTACAACACACTCAAAAAGGAGGAGTAGTAAAAGATGTGATGAAGTTTTAAAAATAAATAAAAACGGGCTTTGGCTCGTTTTTTTGTTTTAATCTTAAAAATAAAATCGGTTTTCAATAGAAAAAGTAGCCATTTCTTACCTTACATCAATTCATTCGCTTCTCAGAAATGGTAATTTTGAAGAAAATTTAGAAAATGAAAAAATTCGAAATAGGAGTTGGAATGTTTGGCGATTTGGCTTTTGATAAAGAAACCAGAAAATTTGCTGATCCTCAACAAAAATTACAGGAAATTTTAGCGGAAATAAAATGGGCAGATGATTTAGGAATTGATGTATTTGCTTTGGGCGAACATCACCGTCCAGATTACGTAGTTTCTTCCCCAGAAATGGTGCTTTCTGCAGCTGCTTCTATCACTAAAAATATCAAGTTAATGAGCGCTGTTACGGTGTTAAGTTCAGCAGAACCTGTAAAAGTGTATCAAGATTTTTCTACTTTGGATTTAATTTCTGGTGGAAGAGCCGAAATTGGCGTAGGTAGAGGAAGTTTCATTGAATCTTTTCCGCTTTTTGGTTATGATTTAGATGATTATCACGAACTTTTTGAAGAAAAATTAGATTTATTACTCAAAATAAATACTCAAGAAAACGTAACTTGGAAAGGCAAACTCCGTGCTCCTATGGAAAATCAAACGGTTTATCCTAGAGCAACGAACAACGGAAAATTACCAGTTTGGATTGCAGTTGGAGGAACTCCAGAATCGGTTTTGAGAGCTGCTAGATTAGGTTTGCCGTTAATCGTGGCGATTATTGGTGGTTTGCCAAGACAATTTAAGCCATTAATTGATTTTTACAAAAAAGAATATTTGAGACACGGTCACAATCCAGAAGAAATGCAAATTGGGATTCACTCTCATACTTTAGTCAGCGAAAATCCTGAAGTAATTGATGGATATTTTGAAAATTATGCCGCTCAAATGAACAGAATTGGCAGTTCTAGAGGTTGGTCTGCTTACACCAAAATGCAATATGAAGGCGGCAGAAGTAAAGAAGGTGCTCTATTTATTGGTAATTCTGATGAAGTAGCTGAAAAAATCAATAGGGTGAAAGAAATGTTTGGTTTGACCAGATATATCGCTCACATGGATGTTGGTGCGCCTAATCACGAGGTGATGATGAAAAGTATAGAATTATTCGGAACGAAAGTTGCGGAAAAAGTAAGATAAAAAATGAAAATTCACCACATTGCCATCATTTGTTCTGATTATCAAGTTTCTAAACAGTTTTATACTGAAGTTTTAGGACTCAATATTATCAGAGAAGTTTACCGAGAAGAAAGACAATCTTACAAACTAGACTTGGCGATTGGTGATGATTATGTTATTGAATTATTTTCTTTTCCAAATCCACCGAAAAGACCTTCTAGACCAGAAAGTTGTGGTTTGAGACATTTGGCTTTTGCAGTAGAAAATGTGGAAGAAAAACGAACAGAACTATTGCAAAAAGGAATCGATTGTGAAGAAATCAGAATAGATGAATTTACTGAGAAAAAATTCTTTTTCATCGTAGATCCAGATGATTTGCCTTTAGAATTTTACGAAATGTAACTTTTCAAAATCTCAAAAGACTTATTTATTGAATTTTTAAGAAATTTTTGTGATTTATGAACAAATATTTCTGAAACGCAAAGTTTTATTTTAACAGCAATCAAACAAAGAAAGCAAAGTTTTTTCGCTTTGCGAATTTTTAAGCGTAAGCTTCAAGCGAATTATTTCGCTTCTTTGCTTCCTTAAAATAGATTTAAATTTTTTATCTTCTTTGCGTTTATATAAAAATAATATGTAATAAATTTTGACATGAAAAAAATCTTCTTTCTCCTGATTTCCAGTTTTTCTTTTGCTCAAAACGCATCAGAAAAAGAAATCGTAAAGCCGATTGAAAACCTTTTCAATGCAATGAAATCTGCAGATTCTCTTGGAGTGAAAAACGCTTTTTCTGGTTCTGCAATTATGCAGACTTTTGGGAAAAATCAAGAAATAAGAACGGATAAAGTAGAAGATTTTGCCAAACAAGTTGCCGCATCTCAAGCTGGCGATTTAGACGAAAGATTCACTATTTCTAAAATTTTGGTTGATGGAAATATGGCTTCGGTTTGGGTTCCGTATCAGTTTTATTATAAAGGTAATTTTTCGCATTGTGGGGTCAATAGTTTTCAACTGGCGAAAATCAATAACGAATGGAAAATTCAATATATCATTGATACTCGAAGAAAAAAATGTGATTAGATTTCATCTTCTGTAGCGAATTCCTCTCGGTTGTCGCTTTTTTCTTTTTTGCCTTCTTCAATCAGTTGGTTTACTTCGTGAATCTCGCCATTTTCTAAAGTTTTAATTTCCTCTTTTTGTTCGTCTTCTTCTCGGTCAATAAAAAAATTGAATCCCAATGGAAAATGGTCTGAACCAATGCTAGGATAAGTGAAAATTTTTTTCACAAAAATCTCTTTGCTGTGATATAATAAATCAAGCGGAACTCTGAAAAACCAATGTTTGGCATGAAAAGTGGCGAAAATTCCTCTTCCAATTCTCGCATCTATGAGTTCGCTGGTTTTTCTAAATAATTGAGAAGAATATGCCCAAGCTACATTATTGAAATCTCCCGAAACTAAAACGGGAATTTTATGACTTTTTACTTTTTTGGCAATGCTTAATAAATCGCCATCTCTTTCTTTAGACGTTTTTTCTTCAGTAGGACTTGGTGGAGGAGGATGAACACCAAAAAATACAAATTCATATCCATCTTTGGTTTTTAATTTTGCTTCAATACTCGGCAAATCATCGGCAACAAAATAATGCGTTTTTACTTCTAGAATTTCCAATTTTGAATAAAAATGCATTCCGTAAGTGTTTTCTAAGGTCACTTTTTCAGAAAATGGATAATCTTTTTCTACTATTCGCATTGCATTTTCCCAATCCGAGTTACTCTCCATCGTAATGAAAAAATCGGGTTGTTCTTTCGCAATTAAATCTATTAATTTTTGAAATTGAGTATTGAATTGATAAACATTTACAGCAATTCCTCTTACCAATTCTGAAGCGTGTTTTGGTCTGCGATGGTCTTTGTTTTTATAAAATTTAGTAAATCGAATAAGAGTAAAAACGTGATAAATGATAAATCCTAATTGAAAAATTTGTAAAACAAAAAGTAAGGTTTCTCCTTTTGCCCAAAACCAAGAAATCCCAAAAACAATGACTTGTAAAATGGTGATTTGAAGCATCAAAAATTCAGGAACTCTAAAAATCCAATGCTGGTTTTTACTGAACGGTAAAACGCTCAATATCAAAAGAAAGATTGAGAGAAAACAGAGAAGTTCTATCATTTGCCTTTAAAGTTTATGCTAAATTATTCATTTTCCGTATTTTTACGCAGTAAATCTGAAAATCTAATAAAATAAAAAGTAAATTATGAAAATTGGAATTCTTGGTGGAGGCCAACTCGGAAGAATGTTCATTCAAAATGCATTAAACTACGACGATGAATTTCACGTTTTAGACCCCAACTCTGATTGTTCTTGTGCTTATATTTCACATTTTTCTCAAGGAAATTTTAATGATTATGAAGATGTTTTGGCTTTTGGTCAAGATAAAGATGTGATTTCCATAGAAATAGAACATGTAAATGTAGATGCGCTTTTCGAGTTGGAAAAACAAGGTAAGAAAGTGATTCCCAATGCGGAAATAATCAAAACCATCCAACAAAAAATCCTACAAAAAGAGTTTTATAAAAAACACAATATTCCAAGTCCTGATTTTCAGATAATTTCAAATGCATCAGAAGCTACCTTTGCTTTACCTTTTGTTCAAAAATTGAATACTGGTGGTTATGACGGAAAAGGAGTACAAGTCATCAAAACCGAAGATGATTTGAAAAATCTTTGGGATGCTCCTTCTGTTTTAGAATCTTTGATAGATATAGAAAAAGAACTTTCCATTATCATTGCCAAAAACGAAAATGGAGAAACCAAAACTTTTCCCGTAACAGAAATGGTTGCCGATGAAAAACTGAATTTGTTGGATTTCAATATTTGTCCTGCCGATATTTCAAAAGATGTTCAATCTCAAATTGATGCCATTGCAGAAAAATTCATCAATGCAGCTAATTCTGCTGGACTTTTTGCCATCGAATTATTCCTCGATAAAAACGGAAAAGTTTGGGTGAATGAAACAGCACCAAGATTGCACAATTCTGGTCATCAAACGCAAGAAGGAAACGCTAATTCTCAGTTCGAGCAATTTTACAGAACTCTGAAAAATCTTCCTTTGGCAGATACAGATGCTTTTGGTTTTTCTGGAATGCTTAATTTAGTTGGAGAACAAAACTACAGCGGAAAAGTAAAATATGAAGGTTTAGAAGAGATTCTGAAACTCCCAAAAACCTATGTTCATCTCTACGGAAAAACAGAAACCAAACCTGGTAGAAAAATGGGGCACATCAATGTTTTAGCCAATTCCAGAGAAGAATTATTAGAAAAACTGAATCATATTAAAACTTTGGTAAGGGTGATTTCTTAAGTGGGAGAGTTTTAGAATTGTAGAGTGGGAGAGTTTTAAACTTTCATCATTAATCTTCGGACTTCAGACTTATAGCTTCGGACTTTTTAAACATTTCCTTTTTTAGGTTCATAATAAAGACTCCAGAAATAATAAGAATAGCCGCAAAAATAAATTTTGTGGTTATTTTTTCATCTAAAATCAACCAACCTAAGAAAATGGCGATAATCGTATTCACGTAATTCAGCATTGAAATTTGTGATGGATTTACCCTTTTTAGTGCATAAAGAAACGCATAATAAGTAATCACCGAGCCAAAAACACCCAAATAAATCACGTAAGCAAAAGATTCTGCACTCCATTTTTCGAAATCATAATTTTTGGTAAAAGTAAAGGCGAAAATAAGTTGAACAACTCCAGCAAAAGCAAATTGATAGAACAAATTCAATAAAATATTATCAGAATGAATCGTGATTTTTTTGGTGAAAAGGGTTCCAGAAGCCCAACCTAAAATCCCGATGAATAAAACAATAAGTCCCAATCTGTAATCAGGATTCAGCAATTCTTGTAAACCATCAGAAAAAATGAGCAAAACACCACTAAAACCTAGAATTAATCCTAAAACAGATTTTAGTTTAAATTGTTCTAAGCCAATGAATACACTTCCCAGAAATACAATTATCGGCGAAGTAGCAGTAAGAACCGAAGCGAGGCTGCTATTGATGTGTTTCTCGGCAATGGTTGTCATTCCGTTAGCAATGATAATCATTAATGTAGAAAGAATGATTTGAGTTTTAAGATTTTTCAAACCAATCCATTTCAGTTGTTTTTTATAGACCAAAAAACCTAACAATAAAAGTGCAGCAATGCTTTGTCTGATTCCGGTAACAAACCAAGGTGGTATGGTTTCTACAGCAACTCTAATTCCTAAATAAGTAGTTCCCCAAACTATTGCAACCGTAAGAATGGCTAAAATAAGTTTGAAATCTTTTTCTGTGTTCATAATGATTTTCGCGGTACGAAGATATTCAATTCTAGCGTAAAAACGATATTTTTTTCTATCTTTGAAGGAGTAAAAATGTAAAAATGGTTTCAATTATCATGGGCAGTCAGAGCGATTTGCCAATTATGCAACAAGCTGCTGATTTTTTAAAATCTTTAGAAATTCCTTACGAACTTACGGTGGTTTCTGCACACAGAACACCAGAACGCATGTTCGATTTTGCAAAATCTGCCAAAAACAGAGGCGTGAAAGTCATTATTGCAGGAGCAGGAGGAGCAGCGCATTTACCAGGAATGGTGGCGAGTTGTACTACTTTGCCGGTGATTGGCGTACCTATTTTGTCGTCTAATTCTATTGATGGTTGGGATTCTGTATTGTCTATTCTGCAGATGCCTTCAGGAATTCCTGTGGCGACTGTTGCTTTGAACGGAGCTACCAATGCTGGGATTTTAGCCGCTAAAATTTTAGGAAGTTCAAACGAAGAAATTTCTACAAAATTAGAAATTTATCAATTGAGCCTGAAAGAAAAAGTGCTTTCTACCATCGAAGAAATCAAAAAAGAACACCCGAATTCTTACGATTAACTCGTCATTGCGAGGAGTTTTATGAAATAAGACGACGAAGCAATCTGTTTTCGTCAGTCTGAGCGGAGTCGAAGACAGGAGCAAGACGCTTTCGTTTCTTTTCACTTTCAGTCCTGCTTTTCGTTGCAATCTTTTTCGGTGGCTTCGGCTACGCTCAGCCTCCAAAAAAGGATTTCCACTGCAATCAGGGCTAGGATTAACTTTTATTTTTTTATTAAAACTTTACCATAAAGTTTGTCATTCCGTAGGAAACTAAATTATAAATTTCAGTGAATGTTTGTAGAGATTCCTACAGAAATCGAAGATTCGACGAAGTCAATGACAAGGAAACTGCTAAAAAATCTGTGTAAATCTGCGAAATCAGCGAGCAATAAATTAGAATTGCACTTTTAGATATTCTTCACAAGACTTTTAGTGTTTTTTAAATAATGACAAATAAACTGCTAAAAAAAATCTGTGTAAATCTGCGTAATCTGTGGGGAATAAATATTTTTAATCTGTGAGAAACAAATCATTTAAACCACAAAACAGCTCCCTCAAATTCTCTGCGCCAATAGATTTCGTTGTGTTTTCCGTCTTCGTCTATTTTTAGGAAAATATTTTTAGATTTTACGTTTTTAGATTTCAGATTTTCAATGACACGTTGGGTTTGCGCTTCCATGTCTTCATCTTCGTGTTTTCCTTGGGCAAAGTAATATTTCTGATACTTTAAATTGACTTTAGAATGGGTAATAAATGCATTCAAATCTTCAGCATTAAACCAAAAAGCAGAAGAAAAAGCCAACACTTTCCCGAAAGTTTCAGGATATTTCACCGCGGCATAAACAGAAATCAGCGCTCCGAGTGAACTTCCACCAATCGAGGTGTTTTTTTTGTCCGTTTTTGTTCTGTAATTTTTATCAATGTAAGGTTTCAATGTTTCCACGATAAATTTCACGTAGTTTTCGCCATTTCCACCGCCGTATTTTGCATTTTTGAAAGGAGAGAGTTCTTCAATTCGTTTTTCGCCACCGTTATCTATTCCTACAACAATTAAAGATTTTCCGGTTTTTTCAAAAATTTTGTTCAGTGTTTCATCTGCTTGCCATTCACCAGCGTAAGAAGTAGCGTCGTCAAAAAGATTTTGGGCATCTTGAAGATACATGACGCTATATTTTTTGCGAGAAGTTTCGTAATCTTTAGGCAAATAAATCCAAATTCTTCGTGTGGTTTTAAGTTGAGGAAAGTCGAAATTTTCAGAAATTATCTTCACATTTTCTGTCGCCGTACTTTTCTTTTCTTGACTCCATAAAAAAGTACAACTGATGATAAACAGAAAGCGAAAGAAATTTTTCATGACGAATTATTTTAAGATGCCTCGGATTTTATTGGCGTTTTTGATGAGTTCTTCCAGAAGTTCAAAATTCTCTTTTTCTAGAGCAGACTTGAATTTTCTGAGCTGTGTAATGTGTTCATTCAGAACGTCTAACAGGTTTTCTTTGTTTTGTTTAAAGATAGGAACCCACATTTCTGGATGCGATTTTGCCAAACGAACCGTACTCGAAAAACCAGAACTCGCCAATTGGAAAATGGTATCTTCTTCTCGTTCTTTTTCTAAAACCGTGTTTGCCAAAGCGTAAGAAGTGATGTGTGAAATGTGAGAAATGTACGCAGTGTGAACGTCATGAGCGTCTGCATTCATGTAAATCAGGTGCATTTCTAGATTTTTGGCGATATTTTCTACCAATGCTAATGCATCTTGCTCAGAATCTTCACGGTCGCAAATTACGGCTGCTCTTCCTGCGAAACTTTCTTTTTGTGCAGCTTTTGGTCCAGAATTTTCGGTTCCCCACATTGGGTGAAATGCTACAAATCTTTTTCGGTTCGGGTGATTTTTGATGGCTTCTACAATTCCAGATTTGGTAGAACCGGTATCCATTACCGTTTGTTTATCGGTAATTAAATCTAGAACTTGTGGTAAAATTTTAACCGTAGCATCTACTGGAATAGCGGTGATGATAAGGTCTGCGTTTTTTATACCATTTTCAAAATCTTCGAAACGGTCTATAATTCCTAGTTCCTGGGCTTCTTGAAGGTGAATTTCTGATTTGTCAATTCCTATAAATTCTGCTCCGAAATTTTTTTCGCGGAGTTTTAGGGCGATAGAACCACCAATTAAACCTACACCAATAATCGCAATCTTCATTTTGAAATTAATTTTTAGAGTTCTTTTTCCTTTTGTTTGATTTGATTAGAAATATTCAGAATATTAATAAAATTGGGAAGTAAAGTAGCCACTGCTACTGCTATAAAGGTTGCAAAAGATTTTCCGTTGTAATACATCATGCTGAGTACAATAATCCAAACAATAACCAATCCTAAAAAGATTCCTAAGAAAACTTTTTGTAATTTTTTTAATTGGGGAACACTCAGGTCTGTGTATTTTTTCTTTTGCATAAGTTGTTATTTTAGTTTTTTAAGACTAATGAAATGGGCATTTTCTTTACATTTTTCAAAAGTAATTTCATAGGTGGGATCTCCTTCTGGAGCGGTAAGTAAATAACTTGGACAAGGTTTTTTCTGTGCATCGCTCTTGTCAAAGTTAATTTCTCCTTTGGTAATAATGCTGTCTTTCAGAAATTTTTCGTCGATTTTAAAGGTTTTCATTTCTGCTTGAAAAGCTTCAGAATACGTGAAGTCTTTCGATAAAGTTTCGGCAATTACTCTAGAATTGGGAAGATAACCGCTACAACTTACCCCTTTTTTGTTCAAAATAAAGAATACAATTAATAATCCTGGAATTAACCCGATGAAAAAGAATTTCAGTTTTCTCATTGAATATGATGTAAAAAGTAAGTTGAAAATTTAAAAAATTAAAAGGTTGATGTCGTGATAAGTAAGGTCGAATTTGTCGCAAATCACTTTTTTGGTATGTCTGCCTTTATACATGTAAAGCGATTGTTTCATTTCGTTTCTTTTCAAAAGCATATTCTCGAAACCACCTTCTTCGTCATAGTTCAGCAGATAACTTAGGAAGAAATTAGAAATAGCTTTCGTAGTGGTTCTCGGCATTCTAGAAGATAAATTAGGTAATCCACAGTGAAGAATTTCGTGTTTGATGATGACAGGATTTTCATGAGTGGTTACTTCTGTGGTTTCTATACAACCGCCATAATCTATCGTCAAATCTATAATTACAGAGCCTTTTTTCATAGCTTTTACCATATCTTCTGTTACTACATAAGGTATATTAAGTCTAGGTAATGCGCCAATCACTACATCAGCTCTTCTCAATGCTTTTTTTAATTCTTTCGGGTCTATAATTGAAGTTGGGACTCTACTGTCTATAAGTGTGTGTAATCTTCTTAATTTAGATAAAGAATTGTCAAAAACTCTTACACTTGCCCCTAAACCGATGGCTGCTTTCGTCGCAAATTCTCCTACAATTCCAGCTCCCAAAACTACCACTTCTGTAGGACGAACTCCGGTAATTCCACCAAGCATTAATCCATTAGATTTCGCCAATAATTCTGAAGCGTACAAAATGGAAATTCCACCTGCTATTTCGCCAATGAGTCTGATGAGTGACAACTGACGGTATTCATCCATAATGAATTCAAAAGCGATGGCATTTACCTTTTTTTCTGCTAATTTTTTAAAATAATCTTTGTCTCTTAAGTTAATTTGAAGTGCAGAAACCAAATAAGCATTTGGTTTTAGAAATTCCATTTCTTCTTCGGTTGGTGGATTGATTTTAAGAACCAAATCTTGTCCGTACACTTCAGCTTGACTGGTTGTAATCTGAGCTCCTGCTTCAGAAAACTGTAAATCGGTGAAAAAAGAGCCTTCACCAGCGCCAGCTTCTAAAATAATATCATGACCATGTTCTACCAAAACTTGTACTGCATCTGGGGTAATACACAGTCTTTTTTCGTGTAAACAGGTTTCTTTTGGGATACCAATGCTAAATTTTTTCCCTTTTTTCAGAACTTCTAATTTTTCCTCTTTAGGAATGAGTTGTTCTTCAGTAAAAGGTGTAAATATGGTAGAACTCATTGTTTTAAATTTTAATCTACAAAGATAGCGAAAAATGGGATAGGTAAAACCTTAGAAATCATGGATTCTTTCTAAGGAAAATTTTAGTGGAAAACAATTTCTCTATAATCACCATGATTGGTAATTGTCATTTCATGATGAGGTAAATCTGCCAATTCTTCTTCATAAATTTCTGGCCATTCTATAATACAAAGAAAAGCATTGTCTAGATACTCTTCAATCCCAAAATCATAGGCTTCTTCTATTTTTTTGAGTCGATAAAGATCAAAATGAAAAACTTTTCCTTTTGGTGAATGGTATTCGTTTACAATAGCGTAAGTTGGCGAAGAAACTTCGTCTGTGCTTCCTAAACTTTTCATCAAGAATTGAGAAAATGTGGTTTTGCCAGCGCCTAAGTTTCCTTTGAGCAAAAGGATATTGTGTTGCAAATTGGGCAAAATTTCATCTACTACTTTTTGCCAATCTTCTATTTTTTCTATTTGAAATGTTTGAGACATGTTTTTTGAAAATTTTTTCAAAAATACGGAATTGTTATGGTGTAAAAAAGCGGAAAAAATCAATTGATTTTTTCCGCTCCATGCCTAAGTATAATAAACTATGAAAAAACTACTTAGGTTCTAAAATACTGATAGGTATAATGATTTCTTCTAGTGAAATTCCGCCATGTTGATAGGTGTCTTTGTAATAATTCACAAAGTGGTTGTAATTTTTGGGATAAGCCAAAAAGATGTTGTTTTTCGCAAAAATATATTTGCTGCTGAGATTTCCTTTGGGTAAAAACAATTTTTCTGGATTGGTAATTGCCCAAACATCTTTTTCGTCATAAGTGAGAGATTTTCCTGTTTTATAACGAATGTTGGTGCTGGTTTCTCTATCGCCTACAACTTGCGATGGTTTTTTCACATAAACCATTCCGTGGTCAGTCGTAATCACGAGTTTGAAGCCTTGTTCCGCTGCGAGTTTGATGATTTTTAAGATAGAAGAATTTTCAAACCAATTTACGGTAAGACTTCTGAAGGTTTTGTCATCTCTAATCAATTGGTCTACAATGTGATTATCCGTTTTGGCATGCGAAAGAATATCAATAAAATTATAGACAATTACCAATAAATCATTGTTTTTATGTTGGTTAAAATCATCTAAAATCTTGCGTTCAAAATCTGCATTCAGAACTTTCAAATATTTCATGGACTTGTTTTGTAGTCCAATTCTTTTCATTTGGGCTTCTAAAAATTCGCGCTCGTGCTCGTTTTTATTGCCTTCTTCATTGTCATTAAACCATTTGTCTGGAAAACGCTTTTCGATTTCTGAAGGCATTAAACCTGCGAAAAATGAATTTCTGGCGTATTGAGTGGCAGTGGGTAAAATGCTGAAATATTCGTCTTCTGAAACCTTGTTGTAAAACCTTGCGAAAAGCGGTTCTATCACTTTCCATTGGTCATATCTCAAATTGTCAACCATCAGAAGTAAAACTTTGTCTTTCTCTAAAACGGGTTTTACTTTTTCCTTAAAAGCAGTGTGAGACATGATTGGTTTTTCTGTGCTGTGAAGCCATTCTTCGTAATTTTTTTCTATAAATTTAGAAAACTGAATGTTGGCTTCTTCTTTTTGAGATTGTAATAAATCTGCAAACTCATTGTCAAAAACTTTATCGAATTTGATTTCCCAATTCAAGATTTTCTTATAATATTCTGCCCATTCTTGGTAAGTATTTACATAGCTAAGTTCCATCGAAAGGTTACGAAAACCTTGTTGATATTCTAATTTGGTTTTTTGCTCTACCAAATCGTCTTCTTGAAGATTTTTTTTCAGCGAAAGCAAAACCTGATTGGGGTTTACAGGTTTTAAAATGTAATCAGAAATCTGCGAACCGATGGCTTGTTCCATGATGTGTTCTTCTTCGTTTTTGGTTACCATCACTATTTTTATAGAAGAATCTAAATCTTTAAGCATGGGAATGGCTTCTAAACCAGAAATTCCTGGCATGTTTTCGTCTAAAAGTGCGAGTTGAAATTTTTCGTTTTCTATTAATTCTAGCGCTTCGTTTACGTTATTCACGGGCGTTACGCTATAGCCTTTGTTTTCTAGAAAAACGATATGTGGTTTGAGTAAATCTACTTCATCATCAATCCAAATTATTTTTGACATAAATTATTTTTTAGGTTAAGATATAGGTTGAGGTAAAGGATAAGGTTAAGAAGTTATAAGTTTCATCTTGCATCTTGTGACTTCCGACTCCAAATTATCTCTCCCAAAAATACGCCAAAACTGTCTTAAATATTGTATAAAATAAATGGAATATGGTTAAAAATCTGTTAAACTGAAAATGAGTCTTGAGTTTATTGATAAAGCGGAGGTTCTTTTATCCCTTGAGAAATTAAAACTGTTTTATTCATTTCAAAATGAGCTTTTGTCCTTTCATTTAAGTATTTTTTTAAAGGTTCTAGCTCATATTTTTTTCTTCGTTCATCTACATTTATGCTGTCTTCTAATCCGTATTTTGGTGTAGCTTGTCCCAATTTATTATAGCTGCATTGAGTTCCAAAATATTGTTTTTGTTTTTTATTAGCTCTTATTCTATCAAATAGATAAGCGTAATTAGATTTGTGAGCATTATTTTTGTCAACTTCCTTTTTCATCATTTTCAAAACTTTTTTCTGAAAATCTGGAAAATTGTCAGAATGCTGAACGATTAACCAAAAATGGTTAGAACCTTCTTCTCCAACTTTATCAAATCCAAGAAAACCATATTTTTTGATGTAGTTATCAATCTTTTCTTTGTTTACTTTATTGATGCTATCTCTATCAGTAAAGAATTTTTCAGTGTTAGTTATGTACGAACCAAAAGGAATTCCAGCATATTTTTGGTCAATTTCTACCATTTCAGAAAGTTCTTTTTTGATGTTTTCTTTTTCAGATTCAGATATCTTCTTTTTTGAAACGCAAGAACTCACCAAAATTATACTAAAAATGAAAATTAAGTTTCTCATGATGATTATTTTTTTCAAAAATATGAAATAGAGACGAATAAAACCATTTTAGCTCAAATTTTATCTCTAAAACAAGGGAAGAACTTTGCTTTTGTAAATAAGTCTTTCCAAGCTTCAATAACTCAATTTTAAGCACACCAAATTTTAGCATTTTTAATTTTAACTAAAAAATAAACCTCTCTAAAATTGCTTCTAAAGAGGTTGTTTTTTATCTTTTTTAATGGTTATTTTCAGAAAATGGTACTTGTGCAACAGTTACCCACGTTAGCTGTAGTCTTTTTCTTGATATGCATTCCAATTTTTTTCAAACTCTGATTTGCTAATTTTTTCAAATTCAAATCCATTTTTAAAATCTTGCAATATGAGATTATTATCTGTCCAAAAACCAAAATTATTTTCATAAGGCATAATCATTATTGGTTCTTGGGAATTATTCATTCCGATTTCACGAACTGGAATATTGTCGTTATCAAATTCAATTAACCAAATATTTGTATCATGTATTTTAGAATCAAAGTCAGGATTTGCTAGTGGTAAAATTTTCCATGCTATTTTTTCCAATAAGTCAAAAAAAATATTTGATTTAGATTTTTCTCTATTTTGAGAATCTAATATAATTTTTAGATAAGTGAAATTATGTGACATTTGGTGAAAGATTAAAACTAACGGTTTGGCGGATATGCGAAGTTCCACGAAGGAAGTTTACTTCCGATCTTGGGATTTTGCAAATTCATAGTGCAAGTTGCATATACTCAAATATACTAAAACTTTTATAAAAACCATATTGTACAACATGAAAAAACACCATTATAAGCGCTCTAAATTTTAATATTTTAAAAACAAACCTCTCTAAAATTTCTTCTAAAGAGGTCTAAATTTTTATTTTTTGAAAACTATTTTCTAAAAAAAGGAGTTGTGCAACAGTTACGGCTGTTACCGGCAGTGCGAATTTATCCGTCAATCACAAAATCTAGTGTTAGTTCCGAGTTTTGATTGTAATTTTTTCCGATTATTTTTTGTTCTATTTTATCATATTTCTCTAAATCAAATAAGCCAATTTCTTTTAAAATTTCAATTTTTCCAGTTTCTTTTGAAAAAGAAATTAATTCAGAAGTTAGAATTTCATTTTCACTCTTTATTCTTTGTAATAAAATTTGATTTTTTAATTCAATTCTGAAAAGTGTGTATGGATAATAATCAAGCATAGTTTCTCCTTTTTCCGAAATGAATTGGATAATTCCAAATTCATCTCCATAATCTGAGACTTTTTCCATAAACTCATTTGCTACTTTTTCAATTTCGTTATCACCATCAAGATATACAAATTTTGAAGTAATTTTAAACTTTTCATTTTCAAGTAAAATATGATCATTCCTGTTTTCTGGATGTATTTTATTTTTTTGAAAAATTGATTTTATTAAACCGAAAATTAACAAAATTGGAAAAACTATAAAAATTAAGATTATTAGGAAAATTGGAAGTAAAATAAATTCAATAATCTTGTTTAGAATTACATTTCCTGTTTTTGGATGTGGTAAATTTTTTATTTTAATATTCCCAATTTTCATTTGTGCGTCGTATTTTTAATCGTATTGTAGATAACGCTTCGGCGGATTTGCGAAGTCCCGAGAAGGAAGTTTACTTCCGTTCTTGGGATTTTGCAAATTCACAGATGTGCGAAG